>NZ_JBKEBF010000046.1:0-144966 GCF_047973035.1 Oleidesulfovibrio sp. | reverse complement strand
TCCGCCAGTACGGAAAGCGAAAAACGGCTGTGCGGCCATGTACGTGTCATGGAATAGTCGGAATTTTCGCGAAAGGCCGCCCGTATGCGCCCGTCCACGGCCTGCAGCAGCGCTGTTTTTTTATCGTCCTGCAGGTTGGGCACGGGGTGCACCGTGGCAGTCAGATGTACCGGCAGCGCAGGCATGGGAAAACACAGCATATCGTCGCCGTGGCCGTGGTTTCCGGCATCGCGCACATGGGCGTTTATGGTGTCTACAAACTCCTGCGGTGCAGGGCCGGAATCAATCATGATAAATGCATTGGCGCTGCCGGGGCCGCGCGGTGCCTCGTGCTGAAACACAATGTAGTCTGTGCGTATGCCCGCAAAGCTGGCAATGTCTGCCGTATAGGCCGCATCATGGTGATACTGGCCAACAGCGCTAAACTGGTTGCGGCAGCGCAGGCGCAGCTCTTCGTCCGTTTCTTCATCCGCACCGGGCACATGCAGCCAGTCAGGGCCATTAACCACAGATGCCACACCGGAAACGGGCTGCGGCAGAATGGAATAATAGTTGGGGCCAAGGTTATGGCCCGCATAAGCGCACCAGCACCAGCGGGGTCAACCACCGCACCAAAGTGGCCTTTTTTGCGCGAAGCCAAAGCCCCGCGCAAATCTCGGCACGGGTCACTAGGTATACGAGCGGTGGCCACAGCGTACCGAAAAACGAGCGAACATATCCCCAGCGTTTTACGGGCAGCCTCAACAGCGCCACGCCGTTCGATAATGCGCAAAGCATCAAGCACATGCAGCGGCTCAATCTCCACTATCCGCATCTTGCCTATCTGCGGAAACATGTACGATTCAAGACGCTGCAAAGTTGTTTTGTGGTGGCTCTCAGACCACACCGGCGCACGCATTGCCACCCACTCACGAGCAACAGTTTCAAATGTATCAGCCGATGCAACGCGCTTTCGTTCCACGCTGGGGTCAGTGCCAACCTGTACCAGCTCCCGCGCTTCATCGCGCTTTGCCCTAGCCTCTTTCAGCCCCACATCAGGAAACACCCCGAAGCTGATTCGCTTCTCTTTTCCGTTAATGCGATACTTAAAGCGCCACCGCTTGTTTCCTTTCGGCGGCACCTCAATATACAACCCTTCCGCATCATATACCTTATAGGTTTTCTCGGCGGGCTTCAGACTTTTAATCTTTTGCGCTGTCAGCATCTGGGGGCAACTCCGGCTAGCTTTGAAATGTTGCCCCCAAGAGTTGCCCCATTTTTTGCGTAGCTGTCAATACTACTCAGTACCACTCAGTACCACTCAGCATCACCTTAACACCCCAAAAACAAAGAGCCGCCGAGCACTCTTGAGCGCTCGGCGGCATCTAGTATCGTTCAAACTGGCGGAAGGGGAGGGATTCGAACCCCCGGAGAGCGCAAACCCTCAACGGTTTTCAAGACCGCCGCATTAAACCGGACTCTGCCACCCTTCCGCAAATTTTATCCGCCCCGCAGGGCAGGAACGTTCATATACAGTTGCTCGGGCAAAAGTGCAACCCTTTTGCATACGATACGAAACGGCTTCATGCCCAATAACAGAAAGCCGCGTTGCAACACGCCGAAATCGCAACCATGCAAAGCGTAAATGCTACTCTGCCCTTTCAACCTATTTTCTCGCTTGTAAAAAACGAATTATCAGGCTGCGCAGATTATCAGAGTTTATTGGCTTGCCAATATAATCATCCATTCCTGCAGCAAGAAACTTTTCCTTATCTCCCTTCATGGCATGAGCGGTCATAGCAATTATCGGTACATTACTGGGAGTTTTCATCCCTTGAGCTGCGCGAACGGCTTTTGTTGCTTCCATGCCATCCATTTCAGGCATCGCAATGTCCATCAGCACAAGGTCAAAATATTCCCTTGTCAAAGCAGGAACCACCTCACTGCCATCAGTTACACTGACAGACTCATAGCCCTGCTTCTGCAAAAATTTTTCGATGAACATCAGATTCATAGGATGATCTTCTGCCACAAGAATGCGCCCCCGAACCGGTGCAGGCTCTGCAGTGCGCGACTTAACCCGTACAGGCTCTTCGTCCAGTACAGCCATTCCGAAGCAAGCAGAAAAAATAAAAACACTCCCCTTATCCGGCGCGCTCTTAACGTTGATGTTCCCCCCCATCAGGCCGGTCAGACGTTTGCAGATGGCAAGCCCCAGCCCCGAGCCTTGGTGCCGTCGCGTAAAGGAAGCGTCAGCTTGGGCAAAGCTATCAAAAATAACTTCCTGATGTTGCTCCAGAATACCCGGGCCGGTATCCTGAACGCTGAACTGAAGAAGCACATCGTCATCACTGCGCTCTACCGTCGAGACATCCAGAATAACGCTGCCTTCTTCGGTAAACTTAAAGGCGTTATCCAACAGGTTAACCAAAATCTGTCTCAGGCGAAGAGGGTCGCCCATCAGGCCATCCGGCACATCAGGATCGATATTGATGGCAAAATGCAGATTACGTTCGGCTGCTCGGTGCACAAACATAGTATGAAGCGATGAGAGACGTTTGCTCAGCCTGAAAGCCTGATTATCAAGCTCTACCATCCCTGCTTCAATTTTTGAAAAATCCAGAATATCGTTGATAAGTGAAAGCAAGGCCTCGGCAGAGTTCTGCACAGCTTCCAGATATTCACGCTGCTCATCATCAAGATTTGTAGTCATGGCCAGATCGACCATTCCAAGAACCCCGTTCATCGGAGTTCGGATTTCATGACTCATGGAAGCCAGAAATTCGCTTTTGGCCCTGTCAGCCGATTCCGCAGCTTCTTTAGCCACACGCAGCTCACGCTCAAGATTCCGGGTTGCAGTGACATCCCGCACATATTCGGCGACCATGGTTACATGATCATCAGCGTCGTATACCGGAAAAACTGTTATCGACCGAAAGCTTTTCAACTCAGGATTATACATCTCGACGATACGTTGTTCACCCGAGACAAACACATCGGGAATGTAACAATCCTCACAATTGCGATCGCCGTGGAAGTGACATTGATAGCAACGAAGGCCATGCTTTGTGCCGCCGTGATGTTGCCAGCAGTCTCTGTCAGGAGCACAATTGCTGAACACCACTCTGCCTTCTTCGTCATGCACTGTAAGCATATCAGGAATAGCATTCAGAATGTTTTTCAACATCTCCCGCTCGTGCAAAAGGTCCTGCTCTCGCTGGCGCAGGCGTTCTACTTCTGCCTCCAGTACACGGGACTCCGCACCTTCTCCGTTTGTGGCGACAGCACAACTCTCTGTTACTTCTCGACGCGATGCCATGTAAACTTCCTGCCTTCAGTTATATAAAATACGCCTGCGTTCTACATCATCATGACCGCAATGGGCAACACCAGCTTTGCATAACGATTTAAACTGCTGCTTTATTCTTTAAAAATGACGATATTTACGGTATGTTTAGTCGGCTACGAAGCGCAGCAAAAAATGGTCTTCGCCAGCAAGGGAGTTATTAATGGAGTTCAGTAAAACCGAGTTTCCAGGTTTGATAATTATTCAGCCGCGAGTATTCCACGATGAGCGCGGTTTTTTTATAGAAAGTTACCAGTCAGAACTTTTTGCAAAAAACGGCATTGCACACGACTTCATCCAAGATAACCATGCCCGCTCGGAAGACGCAGGAGTCTTGCGCGGGCTTCACTTTCAACTTCCCCCCTTTGCGCAGGGCAAGCTGGTATGGGTGACACGCGGCAGCGTTTTTGATGTGGCGGTAGACTTGCGTAACGGCTCCCCTACCTTTGGAAAAACATTCACCACCACCCTCAGTGCAGACAACTTCACACGTCTTTTCATCCCTCGTGGCTTTGCACATGGTTACATGACGCTGGAAGTCGGTACGGAATTTCAATACAAAGTTGATGCATACTACGCACCTGCGCACGAAGCAGGCATAATCTGGAACGACCCGGACTTGAGCATTCCGTGGCCTGAAAATGTCACGCCGATACTCTCGCCCAAGGACCAGAATTTGCCAGCTTTCCGTGATTTTTCATCACCGTTTGTATACGCCTCTGGCAATTAGAAAAATTCACGTGCCGTCAAGTTCTCAAAGGTTAAGCCTTGTTAAAATGCACAGTCTGCCCCCCAGCAAGGTGTCAGAGTCTGGATATGTCGAATAGGAACTCTGGTCAGCGGCGAAAAATGCTTTTTTCAATTCGAAACACGCAACATACCGGCAGCACATAGTTTTCCAATCATAGAGATTCATATCCTGCGGGTGTTTCTACAATATAGAATACAAAATAAAACAGACCAGCAGAATCATTTCCATCCTTGTTATGCGCAAAGCGTGTTTCATTCCCCGGAACGCGCAGTTGTTATTCGACGAGCGCTACTTGTACGCCTGAAGGACAAGAATTGCTTTTATCGCAAAACAAGCGGCATGAATACCTGAACCAGTATTCATTGCACAGACAACCAACTCTGCATCATACTAAAAACACACCATTTATATACTTTAAAATATTTACAAATCAATTAAACATCATCATTCTCAAACGGTAACACCCTCAGACAGAGTACAAATAAAATCAATCAATATAGACAGTTGAAAAAACACACTCAACAGTTCGTGAATTTTTTCACCTTGACACCCTTTAAACCTGTCGCGTACTAAGTGCATCGTGGCAAGTGTGGGCATTTGTTATTCATCTTTCAAATAGCTAAGAGGCGAAGGGTTATGGAGGACAGGCATTTAGACAGTTCAGGCGACGGTAAAAGCCGTTGCTGCCGCGGTAGTGCGGCCCCCTTCTTCGTCGGTCTGGTAGTTGCACTCATCTTCGGGTGGTGGGTGTTTCCCGGAATGCTGTACAGCCAGAAGCAACAGCCGGTTCGGTTCAGCCACCCCGTCCATACTGAGGACGCAGGCATGGCATGTACCGACTGTCACTACTTCCGTGAAGACGGCACCTTTGCAGGTCTGCCTACTACGGAACAATGTGCTTCTTGCCATTCAGACGTGCTGGGTGAAGACCCCGAAGAAGCACGCTACGTCGAAGAGTACGTAAATCAAGGCAAAGAAGTTAAGTGGCTGGTGTACCAGATGCAGCCCGACAACGTCTTCTTCAGCCATGCCGCGCATAGCGAAGAATCGTGCAACCAGTGCCACGACTTCTCTACGCGCGACCTGTGCAACCAGTGTCACCCCGATGTCGCCGGAATGGATAATCCGCCGGTGTACAACGAAAACAAGCTGACCAAGTACAGCAAAGAAACCATGAAGATGTGGGAATGCGAACGGTGTCATGCCCATCCCGACCATTACGGGGTGACCCGCTCCAGCAACGCATGCTTCGTGTGTCACAAGTAAAAAGGGGTGTGGTGCAATGGCATTGGATAGAAGAGGATTCATGAAATTCGTCGCAGGCGGCACCGCCGGTATCATGGCTACGCCCCTGCCTTGGAAATTGCTCGATGATGTGAGCATCTGGACTCAGAACTGGCCCTGGATTCCGCGAAACATCGACGGAGCCAGCGAGTTCGTTCCCACTGTCAGCAAACTTTGCCCCTCATCTGTGGGCATAAAAGTACGGACTGTGGCTGGCCGCCCTGTCCGTGTAATAGGCGATCCGGATCATCCGCTGAGCCTTGGCGGTGTATCCGCCATCGCTGCCGCCGAAGTGCAAATGCTGTACAGCCCCTCACGCATGAAGCGCCCCCTGCGCCGTGCAGCTGATGGTGCCTATGTGGCTATCACATGGGATGAAGCACTTGCCATTCTGGAAGAACAACTTAGCGCTGTAAAAGGCTCCGGCGATAAGCTGGCCGCCCTTTCCGGCGATGAAAACGGTTCTATTAACGAAGTTCTTTCCGGCCTGCTGGCCAAAGCAGGATCGACCAACTTCTTCCTTATGCCCGGCGAGGCCCAGCCTGCCGCGCGCGCATGGGAGCTGATGGGCGGTCAGGGTCAGCCCGGCTACGACTTTGAAAACAGCGATTACGTTCTTGGCATCGGTGCTAACATTCTCGAATCTTGGGGCCCTGCCATTCGTCATCGCCATTTCTTTGCCCAGACGCATCCGCATGGCGAAGAACCCACAGCACGTTACGTTTTTGCCGGACCGGTACAAAACAACACCGCTGCAGGCGCCGATCAGTGGCTGCCCATTAAACCCGGCACAGAAGCTATCTTCGCGCTGGGTCTCGCCCACCTGCTGGTCAAAAACGGCGCAGTAGCCAACGTAGCGGACTTCGGTGCGTTCAAGGCATACGTAGCGGACTTCACCCCTGCCAAGGTTGCAAGCCTTACAGGCGTTGATCCCAAGACTCTGACCAAGGTTGCAAAAGAGCTGGCGACAGCCAAGCGTCCGCTGGTGGTTACCGGCTCCGAGTTCGATCAGGGTGCCGGTGCAGCTTCCGCCATGGCCGGTTTTGCGGTCAACCTGCTGCTGAACAGTGGTTCCATCAAGGCTCTGCCTGTGGCCGGCAACGCAGTTGCTGACGCCATGCCGCGCGGCCAGATGCTCAAGCAGGACTTCATTGCGTACCTTTCGCGCATCAACGCCGGTAAAGCAGCAGCCCCTCAGGTGCTGATCATCAACGAAGCCAACCCTGCTTATGCGCTGCCTCAGGCAGACGACATGGCCAAGGTTATGGAAAAGATTCCCTTCAAGGTTTCTTTCTCCACATTCCTTGATGAAACCGCAATGATGTGTGACCTTGTTCTGCCTGTACCTATGGGCATTGAGCGTCAGGATGACGTGAACACTCCTTACGGATGTGGTCAGGTTACTTACTGCATCGGCCAACAGGTTATCGAGCCTCTGGTTGACGCACGCCCCGCAGGCGATGTGCTGCTTTCCACAGCAGCTAAGCTGGGCATGGATATGGGTCACAGATCGTTTGAAAGCGTTCTGAAAGCCAAATCCGGCGCAGTGGGTGCAAGCTTCAAAAAGGTATCCGGCGGCACCGCTTATGTCAGCGACGCCACCCTGCCTCTGAACGGTATGTATCTGCGTCCTGACGTGCTGAAGCAGGCTGTTGACACGAAGAGTCCGGCAGAACCCTTTGCAATCGCCCCTGTTCACAAGCTGAACATCGGCACCAGCACCACCGCAACGCCGCCCTTCAACACCAAAACCATCCGCCGCTGGGAACTTCAGGGCGATGTGTTCTACGTGATGATGAACGCGGCAACCGCGAGCAAGCTGGGTGTAAAGCAGCATGACACCGTTACCTTGACCAACAAGGACGGCGCCATCACTGCCCGCGTGAACATTTTTGAAGGCGTAATTTCCGATACCGTAGCAATTCTGCTTGGTTTCGGTCACACCGCATTCGATCAGTTCAGCAAAGGCAAGGGTGAAAACGTCATGCATCTGCTTACAGCAGGATTCGAGCCGGTTACCGGACTTTCTGTCTGGAACCGTGCCGGCGTGAACATTGCCAAAGCATAAGGGAAGTACGTCATGGCCTCTATAAAGGAATTCAAAATAAAATGGGGTATGGCAATCGACCTCGACAAGTGCACGGGTTGCGGCGCGTGCATGGTCGCCTGCCAGGCTGAAAACAACCTTGCCCCTGCTCCAGACGCTACCAACAAGCTTAAAGTTATGAACTGGCTTGTTGTTTATGAGATGTCCAACAAAAAACCTTTCCCCGATCACGACGTGGCTTACCTGCCGCGGCCCTGCCAGCAGTGCGGTCATCCCCCCTGCGTGTCTGTGTGCCCGGTTATCGCCACTGACAAGAACGAGGAAGGTGGCATTGTAAGTCAGGTTACTCCCCGCTGTATCGGTTGCCGGTACTGCATGGCTGCCTGCCCTTACCATGCCCGTTACTTCAACTGGTACGATCCGATCTGGCCCGAAGGCATGGAAAAGACCCTGACCCCCGACGTTTCTGTACGCCCCCGCGGCGTAGTGGAAAAGTGCTCTTTCTGTCACCATCGTATGATGGCCGCCAGAGACAAGGCGCGAGTCGAAGGTCGTGATCCCGATGCTCTGGAAGATGGTGAATATATCACTTCGTGCACCGAAGCGTGCCCGAACGGTGCTATCGTATTCGGCGATCTGCTCAATCCTGACCACAAGGTTTACGAGCTTTCTCGCAGCAAATACGCTTTCCGCCTTCTTGAAAGACTGGGAGCCGACACTCAGGTGTACTACCTGAGCCGTCGCGAGTGGGTACGTCGCCTCGGTGACAACTATCTTGAACACGAAAAGGTCAAGGGGTAGCTCTCATGGAAAAGAACTACGATCTTCCCGTTGATCACGAGTTGTTCCCAGTGGGAACCAAACGCTGCTCCTTCAGCAAGTTCTCCGTTTGGATGGGTGTTGTAGGTATTGTACTGGCGTGGGGCGTTTATGCCGCATTCCGCGTACTGCGCTATGGCCTTGGTGAAACAGCTCTTGACGACTACTTCGGTTTCGGACTCTGGATCACCTTTGACCTTGCGGTCATCGCGCTGGGTGCCGGTGCATTCTTCACCGGTCTGCTGCGCTATATTCTGAATATTGATCCGCTTAAGCACATCATCAACCTCGCGGTTATCATCGGCTTTATCTGCTACTCCGGCGCCATGATCATTCTGGTTCTGGATATCGGTCAGCCGCTGAGAGCCTGGTTCGGTTACTGGCATGCAAACGTCCACTCCATGCTGACAGAAGTTATCTTCTGCATCACCTGTTACTGCATCGTGCTGATCATTGAGTACATCCCGCTGATCCTCGAGCAGCGCCAGCTGAACAAGATACCTTTCCTGCATCACGTAGCGCATAACCTGCACGTTGTGATGCCTCTGTTCGCCGGTGTCGGTGCGTTTCTGTCCACCTTCCACCAGGGTTCGCTTGGCGGCATGTACGGCGTTCTGTTCGGACGTCCTTACATTCTGCGTGACGGCTTCTTCATCTGGCCCTGGACATTCTTCCTGTTCGTTATTTCCGCAGTGGGCTCCGGTCCGGTATTCACCGTACTGATTGCCACCCTGATGGAAAAAATGACCGGCAAGAAACTGGTCAGCTGGGAAGTAAAATCCCTGATGGGTAAAATCGCCGGTGCCATGCTGGCTGTGTACCTTGTATTCAAGTTCGCAGACACTTGGGCATGGGCTGTTGATGTACTGCCGCGTTCCGGTCTGACTTTTGATCAGAACTTCTATGGCTGGATTTATGGCAAGTGGTTGCTGTGGGCAGAGCTTGGCCTCTGCGGCGTGATCCCTTGCATTATCCTTCTGACCCCCAGCCTGCGCAATCGTCCCGGCCTGTTCTACACGGCTGCGATTCTTGACTGCGTCGGCATTACCATTAACCGTTACGTTTTCACTGTTCAGGCTCTGGCTATGCCGGTTATGCCCTTCGACAGCTGGGAAACGTACAACCCGAACTGGGCCGAATGGGGAGCCAGTGCGATGGTTCTTGCCTACGGTGCCATCATCCTGAGCCTCTCCTACCGCTATCTGCCCGTCTTCCCTCAAGAGAAGAAGCTGAACGCGGAATAACAGGTCGGATTGCTAGCTTAAAGTCAGGCGGAGCGGGGTTGTCCCGCTCCGCTTTTTTGTTCCTACCGGAACAGCTTAAGAGCAGAGCCAAGCGGCAATTCAGACGCAACGATGCTTATTGCGCTTTGTGCGTAAGTCGTTTCGGAAAAAAAGCTCATTGCAGTTCTCGCTTTTAAGAGGACTATCATCTTACGCAAACAACGATTACTGCCACATATCCGAGCAGCATATAACGACAATCTGTTTATCCGGCATGTATGTCTTCAATTCCAGCTAGTAACGCTCATTTTCTAATCCGCCAATCCAGCCTTATCATTTTAGAAACACTCATCTTAATCTTAGTCCCCTCACACACAAACGAAGCCTATTGGAACACCTGAGGCAAAGCAGATCAAAGGGCACCTAATTGGATCCCCTTATATGCAAAGAGGCTTCTGAGCCGGATGATCGAGAAACAAAGGAAAGAAAAGAGAGGTGCCGAGACATCAGAAAAACACTAAAAAGCAGATAATATCCTGACAGGAAATGCAAAAAGCAATCAAAAGGAGCTCGTACAAAAGGGCCCAGCACCCTCAACAGCCCTCAAGCGAAGAGAAAAGATAGCGCGCCAAAATCTTATGGAAAGTTAGGAAGGCATAGTAAGCGCGTAAAAGACTATGCCTACAAGAATGATGCTCCCGGCCCGAAGTGTCTGGTTCGCAGCAATAAGAACCAGAGCAAGACGTGGCTGAAAGATACCGGCATAAGAAGGAAACTGATGGCGGAAGGCCCGCATGGGAGTTGAAAGAACATTGCCTGCCATCAAGGCGATAATGATTTCACGCCAACCGACACTACCGGAATCGACCAACGCACCCGCAGCAGAAATAGCAGGTGTGAACTCGGCTGCAATATGCAAAATCACGACAGAAAGCGTCTGAGGTTCCAGAAACGCCAGAAACTGAACATATTCCTGCATAAACGTTTCAATGGCAGCAAACCCCCCAGAGCGTTGCAGGATAAATACCAACGTATACACAGGCACTGTGATGTATAAAATACGCGGCATCCGCTTACGGAACCGCTTGAGGCTACGCTGCACTGCTTCGTGCCATGTGGCAGGCGTATATTCATCCAGCCTGCACGACACACAGCCTTCGGGAAGCGGCGGTAAAAAAAGTCGCCCGAAAACAAGTACTGAAACAGTGCGCAGCATGGCCGCAACCAACGTCAACGCCACATATACAGCGCCAACCCAGCCAAGAACTGAAATTACAAGCATGCCCATGGTCGGCAGATGTAAAAAATACGCCGGCATGGAGTTAAAAATATTAGCCAGAATAAGCTCGCGCCGCGAAAGCTCACCTTTTTCATAACCTTCAGCCAGCATGGTGTTGGCTGCAATGGAAGAAACAAAGGCCAGAGAAAAAGCAGCACCGGAAATATCGCGCAGATGACCGACCTGTACCAGCGGAGCGGCAACCTTGGCCACACCGCGAGTCCAGTTCAGGGCTTCGATAATATTGGCGAGCAGCAGGCTGAATGACAACAACACTATCAGCCGGAGCAGCGGCTTGATAAGCCCGCTCCACCATATCTGCGCGTCAGCCATCCACTCGAAACCTGTCACAACCCCTCCCGAACCAGTTATATGTCAGCCGCTGCAATACGTGCTCATTACAGATAAATACGGCGTGGTAACAGATACCACACCGTATATCTACCCTATGCGAAAGAAGAAACCTGTTCCAGATATTCCTGAATCTGCAATAGCTCTTCTTTCCCCAGATCACGGAACTGCAGCCCCAGCTGCATACGTGATACATCCTGCGATACGTTTTTCAACAGGCATGAAATGGAAATATCCCCTTTGCCTGCATACAGGCTGAGCTGCAGAATGAGCATGTCGCCCGGGCTAATCCCTTTGACCGGATCAGAAGATTTGATTTCAAGCACAACCTTACCGCCGCCGGAACTCAGATCGACCATCACACAACGGTATTCGCCATGCCGGCAATGCAACCTGCCCGGCAACAGGCAGTCGATACGTTTGTGCTGGCGCAGATCAAGCTGCTCCACAAACTTGGGATACTCTACAAATACAAGCGAAGCAGGCTTCAGGATGTGATTTACTATCACTGTTGAAAAGCCATAAATGCTGCCGCCTTGCATATATCGCACAGTCAACTGCTCACCGGGAATAAGTTTGCTGCGAATCCCCGGAACCAGCGGCATTTTAAGGATGAGAAATTCGTATGGATACAACCCCACCAACTCTGAAGCCAGATTATCGCGTATGCCTTTTATATTCAGCAATAAGCGCGTCCCTGTTCCGATAGAAAGACTTACACCGGCGTTACGCTTTGTCTGCGCCGGTATGGCTTCTGCCTGCATAATGTCGTTCCCCTATGGCAGTCATGCTGAGGCAAAATGCCGTATTCAGCCTGCCCGCTTGTCCGGCCGGTACTGTTAGTCTGCTCTCCCGCCTAACAGCCGGCCACCCCCAATGCGGCTTGCCTATTCAGCTTGAATATCCGGAGGCAATCCCGGACGCGAAGCATGATCGCGGGCAATAGTATCGCAAAGTTCATTTTCCGGATGTCCGCTATGTCCCCGCACCCAATGAAACCGCACGGAGTGCTTGGACAACAACGGCAAGAGCCGCGTCCACAAATCTTTATTTTTCACAGGCTTTTTAGCAGCTGTTTTCCAGCCGTTAACTTGCCAGGAATCCAGCCATTTTTTTTCAACAGCGTTCCGCACATACTGGGAATCAGTGTATAAAGCCACAGAGCATGGCTCCTTCAGCGCGCTCAACCCTTCGATAACCGCAAGAATTTCCATACGGTTATTGGTTGTACCGGAAAAACCACCCCCGAATTCCTTTTGTGTATCGCCATAACGCAATACAGCAGCCCACCCGCCCGGGCCGGGATTGCCGAGGCATGAGCCATCCGTAAACATCTGTATCTGCTTCATAATATATTATTTTGCGGACAAGCCGCCCCATATCAGTTTGAGTGCATCTGCAACAGCCAGCCCCCACTGGCCGTTTTCAAAATACGGTATAAAGTGCGTGTTCTGCAACGAATACATAAAGTCATCGCCCAAAGCTTTTCGCACAAGTGGCGGGAACTCAACAAGAGCCTGTTTATGTGGTGGACTTATAATGATGTACAACGTTCTGGAATCAACTTGCGGCAATGTCACTTCACTTTTTACAACATGAATGCGCACCTTGATGCCATATTCACTGTTAAACCGTGTCGCCATCGAACGCAGACCATCTGTTTCTTCTTCATGCAGCACTCCGGCCTCATCCCACACTGCACCGCGAGTCTGTAACGTTTCCAAAGCGGTTTCAGAGTTCATCCAGAACCCCCAACCGGCAAGCCCGAAAACACCCAGCAACAGTAAGGCGCGCAAAAGCTTTTCTTTTGGGCTGCTACCTGTCACCAGCGGGCCACGCATGGCACCGCGCGCTCTGAAAAACATCCGTTACTGCCCCCTGCCAGAAGAATATGCCGCCATTTGTTTAATAGAGGCAGAATAGCGGGCCTTCAAGGCTTCCATATAGGTTGTATCGATGGGGCCTTTCCAAGTAACAACCTCCGTGAAACGCTTCGGTATTTCCACTGCATCCACATCGAAACCTGTAGCAATTTTTAAACGCCAGCGCTCAGACTGAACCACTCGCCCTGCTTCATCTAAGTTGTCAGCGACATCTGTCATGCCAAGGGATGCAAGCGCCTCCTGCAAACGTTCCGGCGTATATGCCTTGCGAGAAAACATACAGGCCACCATACAGTTGATCAAAATACGCTTATGCTCGTCATCCACCAGAAAACTGATGGCCTTATCCGCATCTTTGTCTTTAGCGGTCTGGTCGTATGCATAACCGCCGCTGTCCAGATGCGAATGGCGAAAGCCCATAGCCTGTGAAACAAAGAACACCTCACCCGTGGCATAACCAGCCATCTCCTGACCCAGCACACAGGTAAAATCACTACCGCCGAACTGCGCGGCGGCTTTTCCTGCTCCCTGACCAAGCAGGCGATAAAATTCATTACTGCCGCGCACCAGATGTTGCATGGCCGCTACAAAGCTATGAACATCGCCAAACCGTATGGGGTCTATGGTTTCTTTTTCAGATACCACGCCCTTTTCCAGCGCTTCAGCGGCCCATGCCAATGCGACCCCGCTGCTCATGCAATCAAGGCCCATTTTCTCGGTTTCATCCAGCAGCACAAGAACATCCGAAGCATTTGTCAGCCCCAGCATGGACCCTTGGGCAAAAATTGGCTCGTAATCGTAGGAAACCTGTTTATACAAGTATTCATGGTCGCTGGCGAACTGCTGCCGCAACAAGCCGATATGAATGCAACCGACAGGACAGCCGGCGCAAGCTGTCTGGCGCAGAAGCAACTGCTCGGCAAAACGCTCACCGGAAATTCCGTCAATTTCCGGATCAGTAGTCTGTTGCAGGTTACGCCACGGCAACGCTTTAAGCTCGTTCAATACCAGCAGGTTTTCTGCCGTTCCAAGGTCATGATACTTCTGCATCATGCTGGTACCGGTCACTTCGCGATAGATGGTACGAAACAGCTTGGGGTATTCTTTGCTCTCCGGCAGTGTAAAGCTGCCGTCACCAAGCACAACAATACCTTTAATCTTCTTCTGCCCCATTACTGCGCCCGACCCCATCCTGCCGAAATGACGGAACGAGTCCACGTTAATGCAGGCATACCCCAGCCCGTTTTCACCCGCAGGGCCGATGCGCAACGAACTGCGGTGACCATGTCCGTCTTTGCCGAACCGGCGCATATATTTACCCGCGGTAAACACATCCTGCCCGCTCATATAATGAACATCGTGCACTTCCACACGGCGCGCGCCCACCACCAGACAAGACAACGACTTTGCCTTTCCGGTAATCATCAGGGCATCATATCCGGAAAAGCGCAGGGCAAGAGCAAGCCTGCCGCCCGCGTGGCTTTCTGACCATTCCCCCGTGTAGGGTGATCTGAACCCGCAGACGACTTTGCTCATAAGCGGAAAGAATCCGGTCAAAGGGCCGATGGCAAAGATAAGCGGCTGGCGCGGGTCATCGGCAGGGGCATCATCTACGCCGAATTCATTATACAAAGCAGCAGCAAGGCCGCTGCCACCAATATGGTCAACACGGTTGCCGTAGTTAATCACCCGAGATGCACCGGAATCCATATCCACATGCAACACTCTGGAATATGTAAAGTCGATACGCATTACGCCTCCCCGCCGCCTTTTCCGGCTACGGCATCATCAACGTCAGCCGCGCCAAGCTCTGTTCCGTAGGCTTGCCGGTCTTTTGCCACGTCCACCATTTCAAGGCACTCATGCGGACAGAACTGAACACACCGGCCGCAGTGGATACACACATATGGAAACGATTCTTCCGGATCAATATAAATGGCCTCGACAGGACAGGCTTCTGCACAGTTGCCGCATCGTATACACAAGTTACGATCAACCTTTACGCCTCCCCCTTCACGCTGAGTAAGCGAACCCGTCGGGCAGGCTGTGGCACATGCCGCAGGTTGGCAGGCAACGCAGGTTCTGGCTTCAAATCCGGTAGACAGCCCACCGGCAGAAGAAATACGGATTCCAGCGGTAGTCCAGGACAACCGCTTGTGAACCAGTCGCGCACAGGAAAGTGAACACGAGTGACACCCGATACAACGTTCCATGCGTGAGGCACGTAAAATTTTCATCGCCGTAAACTCCTCCCGCCGGACTGTTCCGACGGGCTTACGTCATTCTCTGGCTGTTCTTTTTCTGACAGCGTCATAACAATCTGCCAAAGTCGTATGGTAGCAGGTGCGCCTGCTCAACTACGTAACCATGCCAGATATGCACACAAAAGCAAGCTGGTGAGAAAGTTTCCGCCGCAACTATACAGCGTGAACACAGCAAAACGCCAAAAGCGCTAAAACACGCGAAGCACAAAGGCGCACCCCACGTGTTTCAGCAACATTATATCCGAGTTAGGAAATCGCCTCAGAGGCTTCCTGCACCCACTTGCGTAGCGGCACTTCTACTATATCGCGAATTTCCTGCAAGCGTTCAGGAGTTTCCGCTTCAAAACGCAGCACCAGCACGGGCTGAGTATTAGAAGCACGTACAAGCCCCCAGCCGTCATCAAATAAAAGTCGGGCGCCGTCGATGGTGTTTACGCGATATTTAGCACTGAAGTATTCCTGTGCTTTTTTCACCACATCAAACTTCACAGCATCAGGACAATCCACATGCAGTTCCGGCGTGTTGGCAGTCTCAGGCCATCCGGGCATGGCGGATACAGGCTCATCCGAACCTGCCAGAATCTCTAGGAAACGGGCAGCTCCGTAAATGGCATCATCAAAGCCGTACCAGCGGTCATTGAAGAACATATGCCCGCTCATCTCGCCTGCCAGTTTGGCATCGGCTTCCAGCATTTTCGACTTCATCACAGAGTGGCCTGTTATCCACATAAGAGCCTCGCCACCACGGCTCTCGATATCTTTAAACAGCAGATGAGAGCATTTCACGTCACCCATCACCAGAGCGCCGGGAAAGCGCTCCAGAGTCTCGCGCGCATACATGGAAAGCAGTTCATCGCCAAACAGCAGGCGCCCGTTTTCATCAACAACCCCCAGTCTGTCCGCATCGCCGTCCAGCCCGATACCGCAGTCTGCCTTTTCCTGCGCGACACGGGCTTTCAGGTCTGTCATATTCTTTTCCACCACAGGGTCAGGGTGATGGTTGGGGAAGCTGCCGTCCGGCTCGCAGTACTGCTCTATAACCTCTGCCCCGATGCGCTTCAGCAGAGCTGCGCACACAAGGCCGCCGGAACCGTTTCCGCCGTCCAGCACAACTTTTACCGGACGCGCCAGCCTGATGTCTTTTGCAGCCTGTTTGATATAATCAGGAATGATGTCCACTTCACAACCCATACCGCTGCCGGTTTCAAAATCTTCCGCAGCCATGATGTTATAAATGGACTCAATTTCTGTGGTATGAATAGTCGTTTCACCCGCCCATACTTTAAACCCGTTATACTCAGGCGGGTTGTGGCTGGCAGTGATCACGACTCCGCCCTTACGGTTAAGATGCTTCACCGCAAAATACAGAACAGGTGTGGGAACCATACCGACGCTGGTAACATCAAGGCCGGTGGAAAGCATACCGGCAACCAGAGCAGTATGATATGCCGGAGAGCTGTGGCGGCAATCATGACCGGTAACGGCAGCGGGTATCCCCCTGCGCAGCAGGTACGTACCCACAGCCTGTCCGAGTCGGCGGACCCATTCCTCGTCAAAGTCAATATCTACCAGACCACGAATATCATAAGCTCTGAAAACGCCTTTGTTTACGGGCTTCATTTTCACTCCCTCTTTGCAACAGTTTACTGCAGGGTGATTCATTAACAAACTTTCTTCCGAGTCTACTTGACCACCCCGTACAACTGCCCTATTTTTCGGTATTATGAACTGGGACTGGGAAAAACTGCAAGAAAAACGGCAAAGGCAGTCGGGTAGCACTCCACCCGGCAATTGGGGCCCCCAAGACCCCGGCTCCGATCCGCTCGGAGACGGACTTAAAAAGCTGCGCGATTTCCGCTTCCCCGTAGGCAAGCTCATTATTGCTGTTCTGGCAATTATGTGGCTTTCTTCGGGCATCTTCATCGTTGAACCCGATGAAGTTGGTGTTGTATTGCGTTTCGGCGAATACAACAGAACCGTTCAGCCCGGCCCTCACTATCACATGCCCTTCCCCGTGGAAACAGCGTACACTCCCAAAGTGTCGCAGGTTCGCCGCGTCGAGGTGGGCTTCAGAGGCTCAGAAGTCGGCTCCTTTACGCAGGGACAATTACGCCCAGTAAAGGAAGAATCTCTGATGCTTACAGGTGATGAGAACATCGTCGATGTTCAATTCATTGTACAGTATCAGATTAAAGACCCTGTAGCATATCTTTTTAACGTATCGCAGCAGGCATGGACTGTAAAAAGTGCCGCAGAAGCCGCCATGCGTGAAGTCATCGGCTACAATGCCATCGATTCCGCCCTTACCGGCGGAAAACTGGATATCCAGAACAAAACAAGGGACCTGCTGCAAAGCATTCTGGATGGCTACAATGCTGGTGTGCACATTGTGGCAGTACAGATGCAGGATGTTCATCCGCCTAAAGAAGTTATCGACGCGTTTAAAGATGTCGCCAGCGCAAGAGAAGACAGAAGCCGCATAATCAACGAAGCAGAAGCATATCAGAATGAAATTCTGCCCCGTGCACGCGGTCTTGCTGCCGAGATTGTCAACCAGGCAGAAGCGTATAAGGAAACTAAAATACGCAACGCCAAGGGTGAATCTGCGCGATTTGAAAATGTTCTTACCGAATACAACAAGGCAAAAGACATCACGCGCAAACGTATGTATCTGGAAACCATGGAACAGATTCTTTCCAACCCTGATCTGGACAAGATCATCCTGAATGACAACACCAGCGGCGTTGTTCCATACCTGCCGCTTGACAAGCTGGACGCCGACCGCGCCAAGAAGGGGGCACAGTAATGAATAAGAAAGCTGTTCCCGCTTTGCTGATTGCGCTAATTGTCATTGTTGTGGCCGTACAGTCGCTCTACACCGTTCACCAGACTGAAAAAGCCATAGTGCTGCAGCTGGGTGAACCGGTAGGAGATGTGATGGAGCCCGGGCTGCATGTAAAAATGCCGTTTATCCAGAATATCATCTACCTTGATGCCCGTATTCTGGAGTATGATGCAAAACCTGCAGAAGTACTTACCAGCGACAAAAAAGCGTTGCTGCTTGATAACTACGCACGCTGGCGCATTACCGATCCGTTACAGTTCTACCGTACTGTCCGCACCATCCGCGGTGCACAGGCAAGACTGGACGACATCGTGTATTCGCAGATGCGTGTATTCCTCGGTCGCTACCCGCTCTCCGAGGTAATCTCCTCCAAGCGTTCAGTAATTATGGAAGAGGTCACCAAACGTTCATCCGAGCTGCTGAAGGATTACGGTATGGAAGTTGTGGACGTGCGCATCAAGCGTGCTGATCTGCCTCCCGAAAACCAACGGGCTATCTTTGGCCGTATGCGTGCAGAGCGTGAACGTCAGGCCAAGCAGTACCGTTCTGAAGGTCAGGAAGAGTCCACCAAAATCCGTTCTCTGGCAGACCGTGAACGCGCAGTTCTTCTGGCTGAAGCCCGCCGCAATGCCGAAGTCATCAAAGGGCAGGGTGAAGCCGAAGCTACTAAGATCTACGCCGAAGCGCTCAAACTCTCACCCGAGTTTTATGAATTCAAGCGTAGCCTTGAAGCATACGAGCGCAGCCTTAAAACCAAAACCCGCATCATCATGTCCCGTGAGGATGCATTCTTGAAGTACTTCAAGTAACCCGCCTATCATGTCACATGTTACACTTGTGAATACAACACAAGTGCAACATGTGACACTTTATCTTTTATCAGCACAGTTCTATACTCAATAATCTTAAAAGCGTATAAGGATTGATGGCTGATGGCATTCATTTTGTATATACAGCTCTAATTATACTTTCCGGCTTCCTCACAAGATAGTCTCACTTTCATTTCGCAATACAACCGCTGCAAATAATGAGGGTATAGACAACTGCTTTTAAAAGATTTTCTGTTGTGTCAGGCAAATAAGGGGGCTAGTGGCATTCCATACAGATATCGGGAAGCACGTATACAAGATAGCAGGAGCAAGCCAACGGCATAAGTCGGAAAGTTTTCAGGCAGCCCTGCATTTCAACGCACGGTATCGTGCGAATATATCGGCTATTGTCCGCCATGGCCGACAACTAGGCGGGAGAATACTATGTCTACTTTTGATGAAGTTTTTGAAAGAATCAAAATGGCTACCAATACCCGGACTCAGGTAGAGCTTGCAGAGGTCCTGGACATCAGACAGTCCAGTATTTCTGATGCAAAGCGCCGCAACAGCGTTCCGTCCGATTGGTATATGAAACTGTTTGAAAAGTTCGGTCTTAACCCTGATTGGCTTAAAATGGGCAGCGGCCCCATGTACCTGCGCACCGAGCAGGGATACCAGCCGGTAGATGGCCCTGCGGCAGGGCAGGTATTTGAAGACCCGGCAAAGTACGGAGATCCCGATGCAAAAAGCAGTGTGGTTACCGTATATGCCATGCACGATAACCAGGCAGATAAAAATGAACTGCCAAGCAAAGGCCTGAGCAAACTCAGCGTGCCTCAGTCTTTTGCCGGACCATCCATTCAGGTTTTCAAAGTTGAAGCAACCAGCATGGAGCCGCTGATTTCCAAAGGCGCCTTCGTAGGTCTGGATACTCAGCAGAAAAGCATCATGTCCGGCGAACTGTATGGCGTGTTCATTCCTTACGAAGGAATCGCCATCCGTCGCATCTACCTTGATGCACAGAACCAGCGCTTTATCCTGCGTTCTGAAAACCCTGCTCTGCCCGAGCAGTTTCTGCCTCTCGGCAAACATCAGGCCAGCATTGTCGGCCGCGTCACATGGGTTTTGCAAAAGATGTAGCAACCTGTACAAAAAATCAGCCGGATCATTGATCCGGCTTTTGTTGTATCAAGCTCCTGCCTGACAAAAAAAGCCAACGTTGTATCACTATCCTGCTTGCCTTTACACAATCTCTTGCTAAAGTGGGTTATAGTTACCGAAAGATAGTAAACCGAACACCCCGTTTTACTGTAACACCGGATACTACAAGTGGTGTACGTAGCGTTATCTCACAGTCAGCCACCCAAGGCAGCCCGACACCCGATACAACATATGTATACGGGTGCAACCGCGTTGTTGCTGACTTTTTTCTGCCTGCTCTTTCCGGCTCTGGAAAAGGCATCTGCTCATGAAGAAATTCTGCTTGTCCGCAGCGATATAAATCGCCCGCCATATGAGTATGTCAACCACGGCATTCCAAGCGGATTCAGTGTGGAGCTCACGCAGGCCATTGCCAGAAGAAGCGGGCTGCACCTGAAATTTTCTCCGGGGGTATGGAGCGAAATCAAGGAGGATGTACTGAACGGCAAAGCAGATGTGCTTGCAGCAATGTTTTTCAGTAAACACCGGCAGGCAGAAGTTCTTTTTTCCGAACCCTACACCAACATCCACCACTCAATTTTTGTCCGGAATGGATTCCACCCGGCGACAATCGCAGATCTGGACGGCAAAACAGTCTTTGTGCAGCAAGGCGATATTATGCATGACTTTGCCCTTAAGCACATGCCACATAGCGCGATCGTGCCCACCCCCTCACCCGATCAGGCGCTTGAACTGCTCGCTCAGGGCAAAGGTGATGCCGTCCTGATGGGAAGGCTTGAAGGGCTCTTCCTGATCCACCAGCTAAAGCTATCTAACGTCGAGGTAGCCGGCGAGCCTGTTCTTGTTACTCCCCTGTGCTTTGCCTTTCCTCTTGATCGGAGTGATCTTTGTGAAACCTTCAACGAAGCACTCGCAGTACTTAATATAACCGGCGAATTTGACGCAATTTATGACAAGTGGTTTGGCAAACTTGAACGCCGTTCAGCTCTTGAGCTGGCATTGGAATATGCGGCCTGGGTGCTTACTCCCATTTTTATATTCATGGCTGTGGGACTTTGCTGGCTTCTGTTCCTCAGAAAAAAACTTGCATGGCGCACACAGCAGTTGCAGTTCAAGATAGAAAAATTACAGCTGACAGAACAAGCGCTGGCCGAAAGTGAGCGTAAGTACCGCACTATTTTTGAAACCATGCAGGACGGCTTTTACCGTGCTGATATGAATGGCAAAATACAGCTATGCAACCCTGCCGCTGCGTCTATTCTAGGTTATGACAGTCAGGATGAACTCATCGGCATCGACATAGCACGCGATTTATACGTCAATCTGGAAGAACGCGCCCAATTTGTCAGACGTATTCTTGCTGACGGTACAGTCAGTAATGTTCAGGTGGAACTGAGGCGCAAAAACGGTGACCACATTATCGTCGAAACCAATTCAAAGCTGATTTACAACCAGTCTACCGGTAAACCTGTTGCTGTCGAAGGGGGAATAAGAGATGTAACCACCCGGCAACAGCTTCAGGAACTTCTGGCACAGACAGAAAAAATGATTTCGCTGGGCGGGCTCGCCGCTGGGATGGCGCATGAAATCAATAATCCGCTCGGCGCAATCCTGCAGGCTGTCCAAAATATCAGGCGCCGCATGTCGCCCGAGCTGCCTGCAAACAAAGTGGCCGCAGAAAAATCTGGAATTGATCTGCAATCGCTTGAGCAATACAACAAGCTTCGTAACATCGAATCAATAGTGAATAGCATCCAGCGTGCGGGGGAACAGGCCGCGGCCATAGTCTCCCAAATTCTGAACTTCAGCCAGCCGGAAGCTCCCATATTGATCCCCAGCGATATTAATGCGCTTATTGAACGCGTTCTGTTGCTTGCCCAAAGCGAATGGAATCTTGGCAATCAGGCGTCTCTTAACAAAATTTCCATTACCACCGAGCTAAGCAAAGGGCTTCCGCCTGTCCCCTGTTCTTCATCAGACCTTGAACAAGTATTTCTGCACCTTATACGCAATGCTGCTCAGGCCATGGCACAGGCCAAAACAGAGAACCCGCGTATCGTCATTCGTACAATTCTGGAAACTATGCACCTGCGTGTAGAGGTTGAAGACAACGGCCCCGGCATTAGCTCCGGCACTTCACGCAGAATTTTTGATCCGTTCTTTACCACCAAAGAAGTAGGTGAAGGAACAGGGCTGGGGCTTTCAGTTTCGTATGTTATTATTACGCAAAAACACAAAGGGACTGTTTTCCACGAGACAGTACAACCACACGGAGTACGTTTTATCATTCGCCTGCCCGTCTTTCCCGAAGATGAGCAATCCTGACAGCCGGACTTTGACCTGCGGCGCGAAAAACCGCATAGTGC
The DNA here is from genome assembly GCF_047973035.1 of Oleidesulfovibrio sp. Taxonomy (NCBI): domain Bacteria; kingdom Pseudomonadati; phylum Thermodesulfobacteriota; class Desulfovibrionia; order Desulfovibrionales; family Desulfovibrionaceae; genus Oleidesulfovibrio; species Oleidesulfovibrio sp. The sequence continues at coordinate 122,559 of NZ_JBKEBF010000046.1, read as the reverse complement.
CTTTCACATGCACACACAATCCAGCGCGAACTCCGGCTTGAAGAGCAGCCCCGCACCAGAGCCCACTGCAAGACTCCTGCACCTTATGGCAGACGACCCGGTCACCGGACGGGGTTTGACGTATGCCGCAGCCGCCATCAACCCCCATACAGGCTGGCAGGAATCCGAACTGCCTGCGGCTCTCCATTCAACGCTAAAATCTGCCAACCAACTGGATAAGCTTACACAGTGGCTTGCATCAGGCTCTCCCGTCCCGTTTGAATGTATTCTGACCCACACAACAGGCGCCATCCGCCTTGTATTTACGCCGCGCCTGTTCAGTCAGGGCGGCAGACCTGTACCTGCAGTGAGCGTACAGTGCGATCAGGCACCGGCGCACCCTCTTACAGGCACCGGAAACGCCCAGATGCCGCCGCTGTTCAATCGGTTTCCAGCCTTTGTGGTTCTTGTCAGTCAGGATTACAGCATACGCTACGCCAACCAGACATTTTACGACATGTTCGGCGATGTCCGCCACCTGCCCTGCTATCAGCACATCCGCGGACGTAGCGAACCTTGCAACGTCTGTGCACCGTTTGATGTTTTCGAAACAGACAGCCTCACCATTTCCGAATGGGAGCATCCCCGCGCCGGTAAAGCATACAGAACGTTTGCCTATCCTTTTCCGCTGGATGACGGCAGCCCTAGTGTGCTCATTATCGGCCTTGATATCTCGCAAAGCCTGAAAGCCCAGAAAGCGCTGAGCCACAGCGAACAACGCTACAGAGCAATCACCGACAACCTGGCGTCAGGCATTGCCGTTATCGATGCAAACGGCAGTATCCAGGCTGTAAACCCAAAGATTTCAGAATGGTTCGGCGATGCTATTTCAAGCGGCGTTTTTGTAGATGACCTGTTCAGCCTTACCCGCCCCTCAGTCGCAGAGACAGCAGAAAACAGCCTTTCAGCAGAAACTGCCGCACCCCCGCTGCAGTCGCCCTTAGAACAGTTATGCAGCCACCCCGCGCAAAGCCTGCTTAAAGCGGTTCTTACCGGTTCGTCAGATGAAACTGAGCTTCCGCTTATGTCCCTCAGCGGCGAACGTATCTTTCGGATAGTAGTCTGTCCCATCCGTGGTGAAGAGCGCATGGCCGGTGCATCAATCCTTATGCTGGACGATATCACTGAGCGCAGACAGGCTGAACAGAGCTTGCAACGCACACGTAAACTTGAAGCCATGGGAACGTTGGCAGGCGGCATCGCGCACGAAATCAACCAGCCACTCAGCGCACTACAGTTATACGCCAGCGGTCTGGAGATGATGCTTGAAAAGCAGGGGTCCATTGAGCCGGAGCTTCTTTTCAAACGTCTGTCATGGATACTGCGTGAAGCAGAAAAAATCCGTGAAATCATAACTCACATGCGCACTGTTGTACTGCAGGAAGAAACACCAAACTGCGGGCCTGTAGTTGTTGAAGATGCCATTAACAGCGCACTTGGCCTCGTAGGCGCACAACTGCAATCACACAACATTTTTCTGAAGCTGGACTTCGGTGCCGATGTTCCCATAATTTTCGGAAATGCTGTTCAACTTGAACAGGTGGTTATCAATCTGGTAATCAATGCCATGCATGCTCTTGATTCTATAGATATTCTGGATAAGACCATTCACATACGCACTTCTGCCGCTGAATCCGGTATGGCCCGTCTGGAAGTTGAAGATAACGGTCCGGGACTGCAAGGGCTGGAAGAACGTATTTTCGACCCCTTTTTCACTACCAAAGAGGCAGGCAGCGGTATGGGGCTTGGCCTGTCCATTGTGCACGCGTTTGTCGAAACATGGGGAGGCTCCGTGCAGGCTGAAGATCTTCCCCCGCCGAAACAGGGCGCGCGCTTTGCTATTCTGTTGAAACCCGTAGGAGTTCCTGATGCGGATAATGATCATTGATGACAACCCTAACAGCCTGCAGAGCCTCAGCGTTGTATTGAGCGACATAGGGCACGAGCCGGAAGCCTTCAGCAACCCTGTGCAGGCGCTGGCACGTTTGCAGGAAGCTTACTATCCGCTGGTTATAACCGACATCCGCATGCCGGAGATGGACGGCCTGGAACTGCTGACCAGAATAAAGAATTATGAACGAACCCGCTATTCGGACGTGGTCCTGATCACTGGTCACGGAGATATGCATACGGCGGTCGAGGCCTTGCGCAAAGGGGCTTATGATTATCTTGCAAAACCGATCAACGCCCGCGAACTGGCTGCCGTTGTGGAGCGCAGCGCAGAGCATCAGGCGCTGCTGCTTGAAAACAAAGATCTTAAACAAAACCTGACCGATAAAGTAAACAAAGCTACCAGCACCCTGCAAGCGGATCTGGACAAGGTCCGTAAGCGGCTTAAGTCTGTAGTGGGTATCGGCACTATTGTGGCTCAGGCTCCGGCCATGCAGCAGGTATTGGAAGAAGCCCGCATTTTTCATGATGATCCTGCAGTGCCAGTCCTGCTGGAAGGTGAAACCGGTACCGGCAAAGAAGTTATCGCCCGCATGATTCACTATGGTGAAGCCGGAACAGAAACGCCCTTCATAGCAATCAACTGTGCTGCCATACCTCAGGATCTGTTTGAAGCAGAGCTCTTCGGGCACGAAGAAGGCGCCTACACCGGCAGCCGCTCCGGCGGCGCGCCAGGCAAGCTGGAAGCTGCCGATTCCGGCACTATCTTTCTGGACGAAATTGCAGAAATGCCGCTGTCTCTTCAGCCAAAACTACTTCGTGTGCTGGAAGAACACGCTTTTTACCGTGTGGGAGGCGTAAAAAAACGTACGTTCAAAGCGCGCGTTATCTGTGCGGCGAACCAGAATCTGGCAGAAATGGTCGAAAACGGGACTTTTCGCCGCGACTTGTACCACCGCCTGACGGTAGGGCACATCACCCTGCCCGCATTACGCCAACGGCCCGAAGACATCCCGCTGCTTGCGGATATGTTTCTGCAGCGCGAGGCAAAGCGAAAAAAGAAACTTTTTAAGGGAATAAGCAGCAGCGCCATGCGGTTGCTGCTTACACATTCCTGGAAAGGCAACGTGCGTGAACTTGAAAACGCCATAGAACGCGCAGTGCTTATTCATCAGGGATCTCTGCTTGAAGCGGCACATCTCAGTTTCATTCACGGAAGTCCTGAAAGCCGCCACAAAGCCTGCTGCACACCGGTAATACCTGTGCTGACAAAAGCTGAATTTGTACTGCCGGATAACGGTTTTAATCTGGATGAATTCACAACTGAAATCATGCACAAGGCCGTGGAGAAATTCGGCGGTAACAAAAGTAAGGCTGCCGCGTACCTTGGGATATCGCGCTTTGCGTTGCACCGCAGACTGCAAAAATAAGTGTGCAAAAATGCACACGTGTGCGACTTTGAACGTGCAGAAGTGCACACACAAAAGTACGCGCGTATGTTGTTTTAAACATAACACCCCCTCTACTCCTAGGGGGACAAGAGATATGCGTTCTGTTCACAAAGCAGGTTGAGTCGGCACACACTTTGCTCTATCATTATTGAAACGCGGTCGGTTGCCAGCAAAAGGCGTTCACCCCCCCAACGCCGGCCGTAGTTTCCCCGGGATCTGAATGCCAAATCCCTCTGATTCCCCCCCCCAATATCAGAGCCGGATGAACAGGCAACAATTCAGACCTTTCCAGGCCTCCGCGGATTTCCCCCCCCCAACCCGCGGAGGCCACTTTTTTTGGCGTAAAAAACGCCCGCTTCATCTGAAGCGGGCGTTTTTAAGTTCTATTCCCAAGGCTGTATGCCGTGCCCGTGCCTCCATGAACACGGAACCCGCAAGCCGAACTCATGAGCTCGTTCAAGAATCCGTGCCGGTTCACCGGAAACCGCAAGCCCGCCTTTGTGCAGCACTGCTCCGGCAGTGGCCAGATCGATAACCGGTTCCACATCATGAACAGATACAATCTGCGTAAGTCCGGCACGTGCATTGGCACGCAAAACTTCGCGCAATTCCATCATGGCCGGATAATCCAGCCCGCTAAAGGGCTCATCCAGCAACAGCAACTGCGGCTCGCGCAATGTCGCCGCCGCAAGACACAACTTCCTTTTCTGTCCATATGATAAAATCTGCACAGGACTCTGCCAGTGTTTTGCCAGATCAAACCGCTGAGCCATTGCATAGGCACGCGTATAAGCTTCTTCTCCATGTCCTGCGGTAAGCATCAGGTCTTCTTCCACAGTGGAGCCGATAATCTGTAAATCCGCATCCTGAAGCATTAAGGCAGCCTGCCTGCGCAGCTCCCGTTCCTGCCCTTTCCCCTGAACGGAACCTACACTAAGAGATCCGCCCGAGGGAGCAAACAAGCCTGCCAGCAATGACAACAAGGTAGACTTACCACTGCCGTTGGCACCGCAAAGGCACAGAAGCGTCCCCCGCTCGACACGCAACGTTACATCCCGCAGAACAGCTTCAGCAGCTCCGGGGTAGGTGAATGAAACAGATGAAATAGTAATCACTGAGGTAACAACCTGCGGGCGAGAAGAAACCTGTAAGAAACTGCGGCCGCAACGGCTTTTACAAGGTCGCCGGCTATAAAAGGAGCAACCGCCGCAGAAGCTGCGGCAGACATTTCCATATCAAGCATGGAAGCAAGACGCAGCGTACCCAGCACATAGGTAACTCCTAACGCTGCAAGTACACACAGCAAAAGTACAGGTATCGGCAAGTTGCGTCCGGCACCTGCAACACCACAGATAATTGCGGAAAGCACAAAGCCTAACAGAAATCCGCCTGTGGGTCCCAGTAAATGCGCAAACCCCGCACGTCCACCCGAAAAAACAGGCAGGCCAACTGCACCTGCCAGAATATACAGCAATACGGCAAGCCCGCCATAAACCGGCCCCAGTATAAGCCCCGCCAGCAGAACAAAGTATATCTGAAGCGTCATAGGCACCGGCCCTACAGGCACATAGATAAAGGCTCCTGCTGCAATAAGCGCTGCAAGCAGGGCAAGCCACACTGTACGGTGCAACGAAGAAAGAGGTGATTCAATCATGCATGGTCTCCGGAAAAAATGGCATCATGGCGCACTGGTATATCCGTATATAGTACCGGCAGCTTTCTGCACGGTCAATTCCAATGGCACATCTTCCGCTGTCTGTCGCATGGCCTGTGCAGACACTCATTTTTCATACACGGAAGTCAGCTGTGTCACTGGACTCAAAGCGGTGCATAAGGTAACAATCCGTGCCTGCGGAGGACCATGAAAACACCCACTACACAACTTTCAGGCTATACCCCTAGTGTCAGCGTTACCGTATGCGGCCGCACATGGACACTGGAGCGGGCAGCCGATCTTGAAACTCTCTGGCAGGCAATGACAGACGACGATCTGGACGGCGATGAACGCCTGCCTTACTGGACTGAGTTATGGCCCTCCAGCATTGCGCTGGCAGAGCAGATTCATGCTGACCGGAAAAGACTTGCAGGCAAGACCTGCCTTGATCTGGGGTGCGGTCTCGGCCTGACAGCGCTTGTCGGGGCATGGATCGGGGCCAGGGTAGTCGGAATGGACTATGAACCCATGGCACTGCACTTTGCACTGCGCAACACCACCCTGAACGGCATAGATCCCCGAAGCACACCCCTGTGGACCATCATGGACTGGCGTACCCCTGCGATACAAAAGCACAGTATGGATATGGTGTGGGGCGGCGATATTATGTACGAAAAACGCTTTGTCGAGCCGGTGCTTAACTGCATAGAATATGCTCTTGCTCCGAATGGACGGGCGTGGGTGGCAGAACCGGGCCGAACCGTGTACAAGTTTTTCCAGAATGCTCTGCAAAAACGCGGATGGCAGTCGCGCCTGCTGGCAGACCGCCCCACCCCCGCATTATATGAGCAAAAATGTCCCGTACCTGTCCGCCTGTGGGAGCTGACCCGCGGCGCAGTGCGCGACTAACAAAAGCAGACTGCCTTTTCCGCCGCAACGCAGACAAAGGCATCATCAGACGGACGCACCACACGAGGAGCACCCCCTATGGGCCAGACAATCAGATTCGGCGTTTCCCTTGATTCCGACCTGTTGGAAAAGTTCGACGCCCTTTGTGACGAACGCTGCTACCAGACCCGCTCAGAAGCCATACGCGACCTGATCCGCAACACCCTTGTCCAGCAGGAATGGGAAGATACCGGCCGCGATATTGCTGGAACGCTGACTCTGGTGTTCGATCACCATAAAAGTGATCTCCAGCAAAAGCTCACAGAAATCCAGCACGACGAGCATGACCTGATCATAACTACGCTTCATGTACATCTGGATCACGACAACTGTCTGGAGGTGCTGGTACTTAAAGGTGCTGCCGAGCGTGTGCGCAGCCTTGCCCAGCGGCTTACGTCGACACGCGGCGTCAAGCACGGCAAACTGAGCCTGACCACAACAGGACAGGATCTGGCTTGATCCTTACCGCCTGCACTCAACACGCTTTTTTTTAAAAACCGCATCTGGCGGCTGTCTTCATTTATTAACTTTTACGGCACGTAAACTTGTCCGACAGGAACCTGAAAAGAACAATGGAAGACGTACAAAACAGCCCTTCTCAAGTCCCTCTTTCCATCGACACGGTAGGCGTTAAAGAACTGCGCCTGCCCATTGTCGTCAGTGACAGAGCCAACGGGCATCAGCATACCGTAGCCGTGGTGGATATCGGTGTAGAGCTGCCCGCCGAGTTCAAAGGCACGCACATGAGCCGCTTTGTCGAAGCGCTTGCACACTGGGACGAACACCTTGATTACCGCACCATGAAAGGGCTGCTTGAAGATGTGAAAGAACGCCTGCACGCCAGAAAAGCATACGTGCATTTCCGTTTTCCCTACTTCATCGCAAAAAAAGCTCCCGCGACTGGATGCCCGGGACTTGTCAGCTACCAGTGCTGCCTGACAGGCGAACTGGCAGACGGGAAACCTTCCATGCTGCTTGATGTGGAAGTGCCTGTAATGACTGTGTGCCCCTGTTCCAAAGCCATCAGTGACGAAGGCGCACACAGTCAGCGGGCTATGGTACGCATATCTTTACGGATGAAAGAATTCTGCTGGCTGGAAGAATTCATCGAGCTTGCAGAACGTTCGGCATCATCGCCCGTATATACATTGCTTAAAAGAGAAGATGAAAAATTCGTTACCGAAGATGCCTTTGCCAACCCGACATTTGTTGAAGATGTCGTCCGCAATGCAGCGCATCAACTCGAAGAGCATCCCAGCGTATCGTGGTTCCGCGTTGAAGTTGAAAGCATAGAATCCATTCATAATCACAGCGCCTTTGCACGCATTGAAAAGCATCTGTAAAAGGCTGCCGCGTTTTTGCTGGCATCAAACGCGGGCTGTTTAGCCCGCGTTTTTTTATACATTACAAAACGCAACAACGTTGCGGACGAACACTTCTTTTATAATCAACATGCTGCATAAGGTACATCGACAAACTGCAAAGCCATGGCTATACTCTGTGCAGAGGAGGCCCGAACCATGCGTATTGAAAGCAACCTCCAGGCACTGAATGCCTTTTCTGTCCGGCAGGCAGTGACGGCAAACAATATTGCCAACGTTAATACGGACAATTTTCAACCCAGCAGGACCGTTCTGGAAACAGGACCCGAGGGCGAAGGAGTCCGTGTTGCCGATATCAGGCGCCAGCAAGAGTCTGAGGCCATGCGGCGGCTGCAACAGGAGCGCATTCAGACAGCAGACATGCAGCACGCGGACGAGTTGAGAAACGCCAGCGAAACAGACATCGCCCGTGAAACTGTAAACATGATTGAAAACCAGCGCGCGTATGAAGCCAATGCGGCAGCGATCCGCGCTCAGGACGAAATGATAGGCACGTTCATAGATGAAATGATCTGACCACAGCCAGAGATGTTTCTTGCTCCCCAGATTTCCATGATTTTTTCAGATTTGAGTTGACTTTGCGTCATGTTTTTGACACGCAAAGAGGTGATACTTGTGATTCTACTTCCCCGCTGCAACCACGCGGGTTCGGAGGCTCAATGGAGCTTAACACCGGCGGCATTATCGGCCAAAGCTCATCGCTGAGAGATGTTTTTCGTATACTGGCAAAAGTGGCCCCCACTGACAGCACCGTGCTGGTAACCGGCGAATCCGGCACCGGCAAGGAGCTCCTTGTCCGTGCGCTGCACATGAACAGCCAGCGCGCAGATAAGCCCTTCGTTCCCATCAACTGCGGTGCCATTCCCAGAGAGCTGCTTGAATCCGAACTGTTCGGCCATGAAAAAGGTGCTTTCACTCACGCCATCCGTACCCGCCCAGGCCGCTTTGAAGTAGCTGACGGCGGCACAATTTTTCTGGATGAAATTGGTGAAATGGACCTGACGCTTCAGGTCAAAATTCTCCGTGTGCTGCAGGAAAAAGAGATCGAGCGTGTCGGCGGCACTTCCATCCGCAAAGTGGATGTGCGCATCATTGCAGCCACCAACCGCAATCTGGAAGAAGAAGTGCGGGCAGGCCGCTTCCGTGAAGACCTGTATTACCGTCTGAATGTGATTCCGCTGCACCTGCCGCCTCTGCGCGACCGCGGTGCGGACATTCTGCTACTGGCAGAACACTTCTTGGTCAAATTCTGCAAAAGTAAAGAGCGGCCTACACTGAAGCTGGATGAGACCATCCGGCGTATTTTTGCGGCCTATCCATGGCCCGGCAACGTGCGTGAGCTGGAAAACTTCATGGAGCGCCTCAGCATTCTATGTGATGACGACTGCATCCAGCCGTATGACCTGCCTCAAAAGATTCTCGATGAAGTAGGCGATATTACAGACCTGCCGGAAATTGTCATGCCGGAACCTGCGGCTGTTCCGATGGGCTTTGCATGGCCGAAAATCGAAGATATGCAAAAGCGCGATATGGACCTGAAGCAATTTCTGGACACCATAGAAGAGCGACTGCTGCTGGAAGCTTTGGATCAGGCGGATGGCGTCAAAAATCAGGCCGCAGAAATTCTGGGGGTAAAACGTACCACGCTGATCGAAAAGCTAAAAAAACGTCAGATGGATAAGTAATCCGGCAACTCTGCCGATACAGATTATGCAACAGTGTACAATCAAAAGCAGTTCCTGCCGTCCGGCGCTGTATACACAGCAGGCGGGAAATGCTTACGATAAGGAATAAGTAGGCCGCAACTGTCAATTGCACGGCTTTTGCACCTTCACATTAGGACACGGCAGCTTACGCTCCGCTGTCTCGTTGCAATACTTGTTTTCCGCTGACACCACAGCACCACACGCTACCGCCGGACATGTTCCGCCGGTTATGGAATATGGCAAAAGAGAAGGGTGTGATCCGCAGCAGCACAATTTCCGGTACAGTCCGGTTTCTTTCGGCCTTTATTTTGGCCCTTTTTCTGCTGCCCTCTCAGGGCAATGCTGCCACATGGTATTGGGGTTCCCATCCCGATAAAGAGCGACTGGTTATCGAGTTGGACAGACCTGTGGGGCCTTCTTCCGTATCGCGTACCGGAAAACGCCGTCTGACCGTACTGCTGCCTGCACCGGAGCAAGTGCAAAAAAGCGCGGAAAGTCCCGCAACCGGTACAGCCTCCTTGCTGGGCAACGTGACGTCTTCCGGCAACACCATATCCATTGACACCCGCACAGACGCCTTCGGCTATATTGTACTGCCGCAGCAAGGCAACAAACTTGTCGTAGACTTTTTCTCCGACCCTATCGGTGCACTATGGCGACCTGCAGGCACAGCAAAAAAAGAACCTGTCCCTACAGCAGCCGCTACTTCTGCCAAACCGCCTGTCAAGCCTACGGCAAAATCACAAAGCACAGCGGCGCAGCAGCCCGCGCCCCGTACTCAGGCTGCAGATACGACTCCGCAGCAGAAAACACCTTCGCAGGTACAAACCGCAACGCGTACTGTTCCGGCACAAGCGAACAAGCCTAAAGCTCAGCAGCCAGTTGTTCAGCCACCTGCTGCCACCAGAACAACACCCAAGGTGGCTGAAGAAACACTGGATGACAGACCTGCCCTGCAAAGCGCAGCTGACAACCTGATAAAAGCCGCGCAAAAATTTTCCGGTGAACTGGCAGGACAACTCTCTGACCAACTTAATCTGGCAGGCAGTAACAGCAGCAGCCCGATGCAAATGTCCGGACAAAACTCCGGACAAAACCAGTTGCCCGCTACCCTGCAACATGAAAGTGCCAACTCTGGTGCTGACAACAGCACGGTTGCAGATGCTCCCAAGCCGTTTTTTTCCGTTCCTTACACGTTCCGTTCACGCATCAACACAGGCGGACCGGAAGCATGGAAGCCTGTTCCCCCCAAACTGACGCTACCCGTTGAAATTCTGCCTCAGGCTGAAATTGCGCAGCCCAGACAGGCCGCCCAGCACAGCAGCAATGCCGTACGCGGTGTCATAGGGCCTGAAAGTACCCCATATCTGGACGAAACTGGAACTGCTCCTGCAGTGAAGGGAACCATAACGGATTCCGCCGTGCCGCAAGCTACTGCCGAACCAGTGCAACAGGAACCTGCTCAGCAGATGCAGCAGCCGGAACAGGCGAAACCGACGGTTGCCGCCGGCAGCCAGCCCGCCACCGGAACGGTTCAGGACGCGTTGCGTCAAAAAGTACAACAGTCGCCAGATGCTGCAGGCCACCTTGCCGATGCGGGCGACAGCGCAGCAGGTGCCATCAGCGGTGAAGAGCGTAGCGCTATGCCCTACCCCGAATCACCCGCGCCCGACCTGCAGGCAGGCAACGCATCAGCCGCTGCAGGAAGTGACATACAGGTTTCTCCGCTTGAACTTGAAAAAGTATCCGGCACTAAGGAACCCAAAGTTGAGGAAGAAGTCGTCTATGTGGACGAAGACGGCAACCCTGTTGAGCCGCCGCCTACGCCTGCAGAGTTGTTGTTCCGTGCCAAAGCCGCCATCAATAACGGCGAGCAGAAAGCTGCTCTGGAAACGCTTAGAGAACTGCGCCGCCGCAACGATCTTGAGCCGGAGCAACGTGAAGAAGTGCTCTACCTGCTGAGCGACGTACTGTATTCGATAGGCAAAGATGACCTGCTGGCAAGCTACGACGAGATTACCAGCGCGCTTACCGAGGCCATGAACTTTAACCTGAAATCGGCCCGCATCCCCGGTGCATTGTTGCGCATGGGGCTGGTGAACCTGAAAATCGGCAATACCCGTGAAGCAGAAGCCTACTTCAACCTCTTAAAGCGCGAGCACCCCACAGACGAGAATATCCCCCTCATTTACTATTACTGGGGCGATCACTTTTTCAACAACGGGCAGTACCAGAAAGCTGCCGACCAATTCCAGTTTGTGGTGCAGAACCATCCGGACTCCCGTTTCGTACGCGAATCATCAGTCGGTCTTGCCCGCGCCTTATATCGTCTGGGATACTACGATCAGGCGTACCAGATTGTTGACTATATCGAAAAGCGCTGGCCCCGTTTTTATGTGGAGTATCCCCCGTTCCTGAACATGATGGGTGACGTAGCCTATCGTATGAAGGAGTATGAAAAAGCCCGCGTGCACTACTGGACATACTACAACATTGATCCGGACGGCGATGAAGCCGACCTGATTCTGGCACGCCTTGGCGATATTTATCTGCAACAGGATAAAAAAGATGCCGCCCGTGAAGTATACGAAGAAGCCGCCCGTAAGTTCCCTGAACGTGACGGCGGATTGATTGCGCTGATGCGCCTTGCCGAAGAAGGCATTTACGATACGCCCAGTATCGGGGATATGTTTACTGTTTTCGACAGGCCTTTTTCGCTGCGCCCCCGTGATATTTACCAGAAAATCATCAACGAGCATCCGCAAAGCGAACTTGCGCCTCTGGCGCAGGTAAAGCTGGCCATGTGGTATCTGTGGAACAGGCAATACCCCGAGGCCATGACCACTGCCACGGAATTCGCCACCAAGTTCCCCGGTGGCGAACTGATGCCCCGTGCGCGTGAAGTTGCCATGAAAGCATTTAACATGCTGGTTGCGGATAATATTGAACAGAGCAACTACGCCCGCATCATGCAGGTGTGGGACCAGTACCCCATCGTGCGCGGACAGGAAGGCGAGCTGACGCCCGAAAGCCGTATTGCACTTGGCATGAGTATGGAGCAACGGAATGAACCAGCCAAAGCTCTTGAAGTCATTGACCCGTTTTTCCGCGGCTTAAAAGTGCCCAAGTACAGCGAAATGGCGCTTAAGCTGGCACTTTCCATTTATCTGAAGCACGAAGACTGGGACAAAATCAAAGATCTCGCCCGACGCATAGAACTGTGGGATTTAAGTCCGGACGCACAACGCCAGCTTGATTATGCAAGCGCACTGGCGCTGGAAAACACAGGTAACTCCGAACAGGCGGTTGCACTTTGGAAGCGCCTGAACGTAGATGAAGATGTCCCGCAAAGTGAAGAGGCCTATACGCTGTACTTCCTTGCGCGTGATGCGGAGCAACGCCGCGATCTGCCAGAAGCGTACAGGCAGGCGCAAGGGGCATTGCGCAACTTTACCGAAATGGCGGAAAAGAACCCCGAACAGGCCGACAATGCAAAGATCAAAGACCTGCTCGGTATGCTGATGGATATCACCGAAAGCTCGGGCCGTGCGCAGGAAGCACTGGACTGGGGACGCCAGTACGCAGAATACGTGACTCCCGGCGATGTGGACTACCCTGCCTTGCGCTATCGTCTGGCGCGGCTGTATAAGAAGACGGCAGACGTGGAGCAGTGGCGCACCATTCTGACTGAACTGCGCGACAAGAACCCGCAGTCGTTGTATGGTCGCATGGCTGCATCGGAGCTGCGGTCGCATGAGCTGTCGCAGGACGCAGCACAATTTTCGCCCACCGGCCGTCTGTAATCTGTCACACACCAATTACCTTGCCGGAGCTGAATCATGACTACAGCCCGCCAACAAGGCACATCTTCAGACAACACGTCAGGTAACGCACTTGTCCGCCAGCCCGTTGTGGCTGACAGGTTTTATCCCGCCAATCCTGCGGAACTTACACGCATGGTCAAAGCCTGCCTGCAGGATGCTCCGGAAAAACGCCGGAAGCCGACACTGCTCGCCATGGCACCGCATGCCGGATACATTTTTTCCGGCGGCGTTGCCGGATATACTCTCGGGCAAGCCAACCTGCCAAAAACAATATTTCTGCTTGGTCCCAATCATACAGGAAGAGGCGCCGGTGTCTCCGTCTGGCCCGAGGGTGCATGGCGCACTCCGCTGGGCGATGTTCCGGTTGATGCATCCCTTGCTGCGGAATTATGCGGCATCTGCCCGCAGGCCCGACCTGATACACAAGCTCATCTGGGCGAACATTCGCTGGAAGTGCTGTTGCCTTTTCTGCTGCTGTGCGTTCCTGACCTGCAAATCGTGCCCGTTGCCATAGGTGATTCTACACCGGGCTCCTTGCGCTCGGTGGGTGAAGCAATCGCCGCCATTATCAGCCAAAATGCCGGCCGCGATGAATTCCGGCAAGCCGCAGATGGCCGGACAACAAGTCAGGAACAGGAAGACGGCAAAGAACAAAAGGAACGCAGGATCAGCATGGTTGTCAGCTCTGATATGACGCACTTTGAATCCCGCAAGGAAGCAGAACGGCTGGACAGTATGGCTCTGGAACAGGTAGCGGCACTTAATCCGGAAGGGTTGTACAACACGGTCCGGCAACATAATATATCCATGTGCGGAGTGTTGCCCATGACCGCCGCAATGGTTGCGTGTCGCATCCTTGGTGCTACCCGGGCCACTCTTACCCGCTATGCGACATCAGGTGACATTACAGGCGATGAAAGCAATGTGGTCGGCTATGCAGGTGCATTGGTAGACTGGCCGTAGGGCGCCTTAATAGTTTTTTTAAAAGCACCGGATACAGCAGGGTAATTTTCTGCCCGATTCCCGAGCTGACGTATTGCCTGCTCCAAGGCAGATTCGCGTCTGCCCCATATCAATACGTTGCGTGCATAACACAAGGCTGGTTGGACGCTTACCAATCTGTTCACTCACGCCCTCCGCCTTAACCTCGTGCAACCTCACACCAGATGCAGATACGCGCTCAGGCTTTCAATTCCCAACAGGCGGCAGTCCACGTAATGTTCCGCATACTGGGCAAACGTCTTCTGCTTGCCGAACACCGGAAACAGCCAGTCTTCAACGCCGAATGGCAGACCATGATACGCGGCTACCTGCGGATGGATGGGAAGGATAAATTCAGGGTACGGGTCAGCAAAAGCATTTCGCGCGGCGGGGGACAACGGAGGAAAGCCCAACGCACCAAGCACACCGTCCGCCATATGCAATAGCAGCTTACGCCCCGGATGGTTAATGGTGTTAAAAAGCATCTCATCACGCCACAGTGCTTCCACCATGTCCACCGTCTGAACAACTGTTTCAGCTTCCTTATCGCGTTCCACAGCCAGCGAGTCTGCAAGGCTGGCACCTAAGTCGTACTTTTTTGTAAGGTCCGTATTCAGGTAGACATAAAGAATCTCTTTTTTTTCCAGTCCCATATCGATCAGGTGGTCCAGAAATATATCGCCGAACTCACTGGGGCTTTGGTTGGTCCACAGCGGCCAGTACCCCTTGAAAAACATATTCGGCAGGCGCAGCACCTGAGCGGAAGGATTCACCATTCCCAGCAGGTGACCGGAAGCATGTTCCGCCCATTTTTCACCAAGGTGCTGGTACAAAAAAACCGTACATGACGAAAGTTCATGCGGCGCAATGGGTTCGCGCTGGTAGTTGGTATACTTGCGAATTTCAAAACGTCTGGCAAAAGCAGGTGACGCCATAAGCAGTGTAGCCAGAGGGTCGCCCTGACAGTTGGCGTGGATGAGGCATAATTCCTTTTGCATACTGACTATCTATGGCACTACAGCCCATCCGGCAAGGGCCGGAATTTTTTTAATAGCTGCCACGCAGTAGTCTGCATCATTAATATAATACCATGTGTACTCACATCCCCTTGTAATCAGGCTCTGCGAGCGCACAGTGTTGGTCCGGCATAACGTAATCTGAAAAAAGTACCCCACACAGCTTGCCGGCACAATAGCCTCATCTGGATCTCTCAACATTTCAATATACTTCACTGTCCCCGCGTCTTCATAAATACATCCGCACAGGCACCACTTGCCGATATGCCGCACCCTACAATTTCTGCAACGGGAGAATGCCCCGCGTACTATGTGAACCATTTGAGACACTGCAACACATCACAAAAAACATAAGGAAATATCTATTCGCGGCAGACACGGTTCTATCCATGCAGTTAAACAGACTCTTTGCCATCATTATAAAACGGGGATTTTGATTCTTGTGGTGCTCATATTTACGCACTTTACCTCTGCCCCCGCACAGTGTACAAGCGTCGCGCAACAAGGTATCCTGCTTTGTAGCGCGCTGGCAGCGTCAGGTTGCGGCTGTTTACCCATTGCCGAAAACCTGCACAGCGCACTTCAACGACCAGAATAAACAAGGCTTTTCCGGTGATGAAACTTACCGCTTTCCGAGCGAAACGCATCATAACCATGACCGAAAAGCGGCTGGCTGCCGCTGCCGCTACACCATTTTCCACCGGCGCCTCTCCCAAATATCAGCAATTTTCAGGCTTTGCTTCCACACCCCGTCCCGTTTTCGAAGACGGGGTTATTATTGTGCAGCAGGATACTATTGTCGCTGTAGAATCGTATGCCGAGTTCAAGCGCCGTGCGGATATCCCCTTGCAGGACCTTGGCGATGTTACGCTGGTTCCGGGCCTCATCAACTGCCACAACCATATAGAGTTAAGCCACCTTGGCGGCAAAACACGCCTCGGGCAAGGCTTTACCGAATGGGTCGGGCATATGATCAGGCAGGACATGACACCTGACAGACAGGCGATTACCGACGCTGTCACTTTTATGCACAGCACAGGCACGGCCCATGTTGCAGATATTACCAGTCGGGCTCCTGCTCTGGTGGCAGAGTGCGCTGCCGAAGCAAACCTTTCGTACCATCTGCTGCTTGAATGCTTCGGGCACAAATTTACGGCTCCGCTGGAAGATATGCTGTGGCCCGCAACCGCAAAAATGCTGCCGCAAGAAGCCCTCAGCCATGCCGCCCCTGCCGGCCATGCGCTCTATTCCACCCATCCGCGCTTGCTTGCGCTTGCAAAAAACTGGTGCATTGCCAACGGCAAGCCGTATTCCATGCATCTTGCTGAACACGAGGGCGAAGTGCAGATGCTTGCAGACGGCACCGGCGACTTTAAAGAACTTCTTTCCGTACGCGTTTTACCGCCGGATTACACTCCTCCCCGCTGCACGCCCGTAGCCCATGCCCACGCGCTGGGACTGTTAGGAACAGGCACGCTGGCCGTGCACTGCGTGCATTGCAACGATGATGATATTGCCATGCTCTCGCAAAGCGGCACTGCGGTATGTCTGTGCCCGCGCAGCAACAGAGCCATCGGCACCGGAGACGCGCCGGTACACAAATTTATGCAGGCCGGATTGCTGCTGTGCTTTGGTACAGACAGTCTGGCCTCAAACCACGACCTGAATTTATGGAACGAAGCCCGCGCACTGCGCGACTGGCAAGGGCTTGGCCCCGATGAGCTGCTGCCTATGCTTACCGCCAACGGCGCTCAGGCGCTGGGGCTTACGCATATGGGCGCCATAGCCGCAGGAATGCAGGCGCGCTGGGCGGTATTGCCCGACGACCTTTGCCCCGCATAGCCGCGGGCACGAACCGGGATACACATCCCGCAATGAGACCGGAAGACAATGCAACACCAAGAACGATACATCTGGCCCCATAAAGACCTGCTGGACGTTACGCAGCTTTCTAAAGCTGATGTAATGCATCTGCTTGACCTTGCCGGACAGTTTCATGAGATCAACCAGCGCCCCGTGAAAAAGGTTCCCACGCTGAAAGGCAGAACCGTGGTGCTCTTTTTTGCAGAGCCCAGCACGCGCACAAAGACCTCCTTTGACATGGCGGGCAAGCGTCTTTCGGCAGACACGTTTTCGCTGGCAAAATCCGGCTCCAGCTTAGTTAAAGGCGAAAGTCTGAAAGACACTGCCCTGACACTGCAGGCCATGTCGCCTGACGTCATCGTTATCAGGCATACCTCCAGCGGTGCCGCGCAATTTCTTGCCGAACGGCTGGACTGCGCCATCGTTAACGGTGGTGACGGCTGGCATGCGCACCCCACACAGGCCCTGCTGGATTCCTTTTCGCTTAACCGCGCATGGAAGGGACAATTTGAGGGCAAAACAGTACTTATTCTGGGCGACATCGCCCATAGCCGCGTTGCACGCTCCAACGTGCACCTGCTGACCAAGCTGGGAGCAAAAGTGCGCCTGTGCGCACCCCGCACATTACTGCCTGCCGGTGTCCATACGTGGCCTGCGGAAATATATGACAACCTGAAAAAAGCCGTGCAGGGTGTTGATGCTGTCATGGCGCTGCGGCTGCAGCTTGAACGCCAGCAGGCAGGGCTTCTGCCGGACCTGCGCGAATACGCAAACCGTTACTGCCTTGGCCTTGACCACCTGAAAGAAGCCGCAGCGGACGTAAAAGTACTG
Organism: Oleidesulfovibrio sp.; assembly: GCF_047973035.1. NCBI lineage: Bacteria > Pseudomonadati > Thermodesulfobacteriota > Desulfovibrionia > Desulfovibrionales > Desulfovibrionaceae > Oleidesulfovibrio > Oleidesulfovibrio sp. The sequence goes on along the minus strand of NZ_JBKEBF010000046.1, from coordinate 104,974 downwards.
CACCCCGGCCCCATGAACCGCGGCGTGGAGATCTCCTCCGCTCTTGCCGATGCACCGCAGAGCCTTGTGCTTGATCAGGTTGCGTCCGGTGTAGCCACCCGCATGGCCATTCTTTTCCTTCACGCAACCCGCAAAGACGAAGGAGACCGCTAATGTCCGAACAGACCGCACAAACATTATTTGTATCCAATGCACTCCTTCTCGGGCGTGCCGTTGATATCACCGTATCCGGCGGACGTATTGCCTCTGTAGCCGACCACGACAATAATGCAGCCCCTGCCGGTGCAGAAATATTTGACGCCAAAGGGCAGATTGTCTTTCCCAGCTTCATCGACTGCCACGTGCACCTGCGCGAGCCCGGTTTCGAGTACAAGGAAGATGTGGAGTCCGGCCTAGCCGCAGCCGCCCATGGCGGTTTTGGCGCTGTGCTGCCCATGGCGAACACCAAGCCCGTTAACGATGATACGTCTGTTACTGAGCTCATGCTGGAACGCGCCCGAAAGTCATGGCCTCACGGCCCGCGCGTACATCCTGTGGGTGCCGCTACCAAAGGGCTGAAAGGCGAAGAACTGGCCCCCATGGGCGAGCTGGCCGCAGCCGGCTGCGTAGCATTTTCCAACGACGGCCTGCCTGTAGGCGGCGCAGAGATGTTCCGCCGCTGCATGGAGTATGCGGCTGATTTCGGCAAAATCATCATCGACCACTGCGAAGACCCTACCCTTGCACGCGGTACGCACATGAACGAAGGCGTAACCAGCGGACGCATGGGCGTAAAAGGTCAGTCTGTCGTGGCAGAATCAGTTCAGGTTGCACGTGACATACTGCTTTCCGAATATCTCGACATTCCGGTGCACCTTGCCCACATCAGCTGCCGCCAGTCTGTGGAACTTATCGCCTGGGCCAAAAGCCGCGGCGTAAAAGTTACGGCAGAAACCTGCCCGCACTACCTGCTGCTGGATGATGTGGCTTTGGAGCAGTATTCCACAGCAGCCAAGGTTAATCCTCCGCTTCGCACGCCTGATGATGTGGCTGCTATGCGCCGCGCAGTGCAGGACGGAACCATAGACATAATGGTAACCGACCATGCTCCCCACGCCGCGCACGAAAAAGAAACTCCGCTGGACGAAGCCCCCAACGGCATCTCCGGCCTTGATACCGCGGTAGCGCTTTCGTGGCGTCTGATACAGGAAGGGCTGTTTAAGGAAGAAGACATGATCCGCTTGTGGTGCCATGCACCGGGCGGGCTGTTCCGCCTGCCTGTAAACCGCTTCACGCATGGCGATCCGGCTGACTTTTTCCTGTTTGATCCGGCTCAGGAATGGGTTGTAGGCCCTGAAACTATGCACTCCAAAGGCAAAAACACACCCTTTACCGGTTGGAAGCTTGCGGGTAAGGTCACGTCTCATTGGATGGGCGGACACAAAATCGTATAACGGTAATTTGTTTTTTCCGCCTGTTCCGGCTTGACAACAGGCGGTTAGCTTGAAATGCATTGCCTGAACGAACAGCGTTTCCGCCGCTAGTCGGCGTATGCATAAGGAGGAAGAATGACCCAGCCCTTCAAGGATGCTATCGGCATCTGCAAGGCCATAATGCGTAACGGGTACGACGCCTATGTGGTTAACACCCAGTTACAGTCTGAACTGATAGACCAGGATTGCCTCGAAGTAGATATCGCCTGTGAGCCTGATTACACCGAGCTCGGCAAGATTTTTCCCGGTCTTGAACTGTCCAATGAGGAAGGTGTTGTAGGCATTCTGCGGGAAGGTGATACCCTCTTCCGCTTCTATCATACCGACACTGACGATTCGTCGCATCCTGAAGCCACGCTCTCCCGCGTGACTCCCAGCATGCTGCGCCGGATGGAAGCAAAGGGGGCATTGCCGTCTTCGCTGGCTTGTCCGTTTATTCCCAGCTCGGCAGAAACCTATCACGGTTTTGCTGATTTCTCGGGCGGTACCGTTCGCTTTGAAGGTGTGCCCGACGAAACACTCAGGCGTTCTTATGTGCTTGGCGTACGCGCCATGCGCATTGCCGCAAACTTTGACCTGCCCATCGAGCCGAACTCGTGGATGGCCATTGTTCGCAGCGCAAGCCGCATCCTCGACTACGTGCCCGTTACCGACATCATGGATGAATGGCGCAAGGTCGAAGCCGAGAACATGTACAAGTTCGTGCAGCTGATGTTTGATTCCATGATGCTGCACGGCCTTATTCCCGAACTGGCAGCACTCTCGCGCATCAGCCACCTGCGTACACCTGAAGCAGGTGAAGAAACTGTACTTGATCACACCATCGAGTGCATGCGCCGCTACCCCGAAGAACTGCCGTTTGACTGGTTAGGCACTGTTGCCACCATGTTCCACGATGTGGGCAAGCTGTACGCGGCTGAATACTATAACGGTAAATGGACGTTCTATCAGCATCATCGCATCGGAGCCAAGGTAACACGTAAGATTCTGCGTCGTCTGCACTTCCTGCCGGAAGACATCGACATTATCTGCCACCTTGTCCGCCACCACATGCGTTTCCACTTCATGCTGACAGACAAAGGTATCCGCCGCTTCAAGGCGCTTGACGAATACCCCCGTCTGATCGAAATCGCCCGTGCCGACATAAAAGCACGTGACGGCAACTACACGCACTTCAACCACAATATGAAGTACCTTGAGCGTGCAGAAACGCCTGAGCAGATGCTGGAACCGCTGTTGAACGGTAACGAAATCATGGAATTCACCGGACTCAAACCCGGTCCTTATGTGGGTGTAATCCGCGATGCCCTGCTGAAAGCGCAGGTTACAGGCGAAGTTACAGACACCAAGGACGCTATCCAGTTCGTGAAAACGTACAGCGAACGTTCGCCTCATTAAAAAAAATCGGGCCGGAGGGGTTCCCCTTCCGGCCCTTCTTCCTATATTCCCCCAGTCGCAGCCGCATTCATACTACACCATATTCTGCACTGTTCCGCTTTTGGCGAAATGGCAACTATGTGCTATCTTAAACGGAAACAAAGTGTTACGCGGCCAGTTTATTCACCGGAGAACCAGTCATGGTTGACATTCTGAACCTGACATTTGAAGAGCTTGAAAAGTTTCTCGTACACGAGCTCGGCGAAAAAAAATTCCGCGCCCGCCAGATCTGGCAGTGGCTGTGGAACAAATATGTGCGCGATTTTGACCAGATGACCAACGTATCAAAGCAGACCCGCGCGCTGCTGAAAGAACGTGCCCATATAACCTGGCCGGAAATGGTCAAAACACAAGTAAGTCAGGACGGCACGACTAAATTTCTGTTGCGGCTTGCTGACGGGGCGCTGATAGAAACCGTGCTCATTCCCGGTTCTCAGGGCAGGCTGACCCAGTGTCTTTCGTGTCAGGTGGGCTGTGCCATGGGATGCACTTTCTGCGCTACCGGTACGCTGGGCTTTGAGCGTAACATGACCATGTCTGAAATTCTCGGGCAGGTACTGGTTGCCCGTGAATACCTGAATGACGTGGCAGAAAGACCTATCTTGCGTAATCTTGTCTTCATGGGCATGGGCGAGCCGCTGCTGAACCTGAATGAAGTAATGCGCAGCCTGCAGACGCTGAACAGCGACTTCGGTCTGCTATTTTCGCCACGCCGTATCACGGTATCCACCTGCGGCGTCAATCCTGAGGGACTTCGTGAGCTGGGCGAAAGCGGACTCGCCTTTCTGGCCGTGTCGTTGCACGCACCTACGCAGGAACTCAGGGCGCAGATTATGCCCAAGGCTGCCCGTTGGGAACTTGGCGATTTCATCGATGCACTGCGCAATTACCCGCTGAAAACACGCGAGCGCATTACCTTTGAGTACTTATTGCTTGGCGATGTGAATGATTCTCTTGAGCATGCCAAACAACTTGTCAGGCTGCTTGCACAAACCAAAGGCAAGCTTAACCTGATTGTTTACAACCCGTCCGGTGATGAAAGCGACCCGTACAAGGCCCCTACAGAAGAACGCATTCTGGCATTTGAAAAGTATCTGTGGTCAAAAAACATCACTGCCATCATTCGCAAAAGCAAAGGGGCAGACATTAAAGCCGCCTGCGGACAATTGAAGGCTGCCGAAAAAACTGAAGCAGAAGGCGCAGAATAGTTTCAGCACGATCAGCTTTTGTTTTCCGCACCGTCCTGCACACCTGTTCCTGTCTATGCATATATTGATTCCCCCTGAGGCGCATGTACGCTTCAGGGGGATTTTTTTAAGCCGCTTACATTACGACTACGGCATCTGACCAGCTAGACGGTTTGCTCGACCAGACAGTTCAGGAATACACCCGAAAGGCTAGCAGGGTATGGAGAATCAGCCGACACCGCTTGCCGTTATGCCATCTTACCCTTGCACGTTCGCTTTGGCTTCGGATTTGCTGTTATCCAAAAAAATCCCCGAAGGGCGATTGCATAATGCAGTGCCCTTCGGGGATTATCTTTTTTTATTCAACAACAGGCAGCAGCCATGCTGCATTGCGCACGCAAACCCTAAGCTCTTTCTAGCCCTTCTTCAGTTCTTCAACCACGTTCTGTAGTTCCTGTGCCATGCGGGCCAGTTCGCTGACAGCCTCGCTGGATTGCGTCATGACCTGCGAAGTTTCATCGGCAATGCGGTTCACTTCTTCAGCGCTGCGGGCAATCTGTTCACTGGCAGCCGATTGTTGTTCAGAAGCAGTCGCAATAGACCGCACCTGATCTGCCGTGTTTTCTACCACTTTATGGATTGCCTGCAGCGACTTGCCCGCACGGCCTGCAAGTTCAGTGGACTTCTGGATCGCTTCACCGGCGCTGTCCATGCCTTCGATGTTGTCGCGTGCTCCCTGTTGAATGGCGGAAACAGCGTCGCCCACCTCTTTTGTTGCCTGCATGGTTTTTTCTGCAAGCTTGCGTACTTCATCTGCAACTACTGCAAAACCACGCCCTGCATCACCGGCACGGGCTGCTTCAATGGCCGCATTCAGGGCCAGCAGATTTGTCTGATCTGCAATATCGGTAATTACAGTCATAATCTTGCCGATGCCTTCTGCATGTTCACCAAGAAGATGCAGGCTGGCTTTCAACGTTTCTGAACGGTTTTTCACTTCGGTTATCGATTCAATCACGTTACCGACAATACCGTGTCCTTCTTCCGCGTTATTGCGGGCATCTTCCGCACTTTCAGCCGCCTCAGACGCATTGCGGGCCACTTCAAGCACCGTCGCATTCATTTCTTCTATGGCAGTCGCAGTTTCTGCAGTTCGTTCGCGCTGGATATCGCTGCCGCGGCTTGCTTCTTCTACCTGTGCCGCAAGCTGTTCAGAGGCTGAAGAAAGGGCTAGAACGACATGCTCAAGCTGTCCTGCAGCCTGAAGCATCCCTTCGCGTTTGGCGGCTTCCGCAGCGGCACGGGCGGCTTCTGCTTCCTGCATGGCAATGTTGGCTTTTTGGGTCTGTTCTTCTGCCTCAGCGGTCTTTGCCTCGGCGGTGGAAATCATGGTCTTCAAGTTGGCTACCATGCTCCGCAACGCGTCAGCGAGAATGCCTATTTCGTCTGTGCGCTGAACATGAAGCTCCTGATCAAGGCTGCCCTCTGCAACGGCCGCTGCATAGGTAACGCTTTCACGGATGGTGCCCACAATGGAGCGCACAATAAGCAGTATGACTGCGCCTACCATCAACGCCACAACCACAGAAATAACGCGTGTGATTGTAGTAAGTTCGTAAGATGGCTGGTACACGTCGTGTTCATAAGCAGATATGCCAACCACCCAGCCGGTGGAATGAACTCGCCGGAAGGCAACTTCTTTCCATCCGCCTTCATCTTCGTAACGAGTAAGGCCATGATCTTTGGCAAAAAGCTTGCCTGCCCAATCGTAATGGCTGACGCTCGACATAATTCTGCCTTCATCTCTATGAGCAAGAATTCGTCCTTCGCTATCCAGAATAAAGGCAAAGCCTTCTTTACCAATTGAAATCGGGTCAACAAACTGTTTTGAGAAATCATCCAGCTTAAGAGTTGCCAGCAAGGCCCCCTCGACCTTGCCCTGCACTTTAACCGGTACGGCAACAACAAAAATCAGCTGTCCAGTCGATAGGCTGCGCAAGGCACCGGATACGGCAACCTCCCCGCGCATTACTTTTTTAAAATAATTTCTGTCTCTGGCACTGACAGAGCCAACATCCTGCTGGATAGTACTGGCAATAACCAAACCTTGCGCATTGGTTATCTTTACAGAATCGAACCCCTGATAAAGCATTGCAACCTGTTGCAATGCCTCAGTTACGGCAGCTTCTGAATCTTCTCCGGAAAAAAAATCTTTAAATAAACTTCTGTTGGCTTGCGCTTCTAGCGTAACCTCGGCATTTATCACCCACATATCAATCAAATCTGTCAGTGATTTTGCAACCTGACTGCTCTCAGCAGCGACAAGCTCCCCTACAGCTTTTTGCGAATAGTGGCCTGTTAACCACGAAGAGACTCCCATACCCACGATAAGCACCGTCAATGTAGGCAAAAGGAATCTGCCCATAAGTTTAATCTTCATTTGCATCCCCTAAAATAATAAAGTTCAAGCACCTGCACACATAGACATAGCGCAAACGTGATGACTCGATTTTTGACTAACCGATGCCAGAAGATATTGTTTGTTTAATCAAACAACAGCTACATAATAGCAGTGCAAACCAGTCTGCAAAATGCTCTATAAAAATATAATGCTCAGAACAGCAGGAAATTTTCTGATCCGCTTGAAATCAGTCCGCATAACAAAATAGTGCAACTGACCTTTTGTAAGATGTGGTGCAACTCAAATCAGCAGTGTGTACATGCTGCAGCCGTAACATTCTGCTCAGAATAAATACTGTCTCGTGTAAGACAAAATAACTCTGCGGCGAAACTGCGTATGGAAGCCACCTGAACACACCTGAAAATGACACAATCTTTGCAATTAGTTACATAATTCCAAAAAATGCCTGATTACTCTAGTCCCGTACAGAACTATGAACACCGCCACAAGTTATCATCTCATCCGGCTTGTACACGCCGTAAAATTCCGTACTGGTCCCACCAATGACAATACTTGCGACATGTAACTACAGCGCACCAGTTAAAAAAATGCCTGCCGCTCCAGCCCGTCTGACGGGACAATAACTGAAACTCTGTTTAATCAGAACTATGCCTCGCAGGTAGTGATAATACGTATTTTCTCATCGGGTTATTGCCTGCCACTTGCAAAACAGTCCGGGGCGTACAACGCTACAACCCCGTACAAGTTCTTACGTAAAAAAATCCTGCCCGACCTGTACACTTACAAAAGTTAACAGGTACGGGCAGGATCGTATATTTCCGCCGCATCGCGGCTATGTTTTCAGCTTACGTTATTCAGACAAATTACTTTTTTTAAAGCAACACCACTAAGCCTGCTTCAAGCTTTCCACTACGCTTTGCAGCTGCTGCGCCATGCGGGCCAGCTCGCTGACAGCCTCACTTGACTGAACCATAACTTCAGCTGTTTCCATGGCAATGCGATTTACTTCTTCCGCGCTACGGGCAATCTGTTCACTTGCAGCAGACTGCTGTTCAGAGGCAGTCGCAATGGAGCGCACCTGATCCGCCGTGCTTTCAACTACATCATGAATAACTTCAAGCGAAGTACCGGCACTGCCTGCGAGTTGTGTTGAACTTACAATAGCATCCCCCGCACTTTCCATATCCGCAATGTTTTCTCTGGCACCTTGCTGGATTGCCTTTACAGCATCACCTACTTCTTTCGTCGCCTGCATGGTTTTTTCTGCAAGCTTACGCACTTCATCTGCAACTACTGCAAAACCACGACCGGCATCACCGGCTCGGGCGGCCTCAATGGCAGCATTCAAAGCCAGGAGGTTTGTCTGATCCGCAATATCGGTAATCACAGTCATAATCTTGCCAATGCCTTCGGCATGTTCGCCAAGAACATGCAGGCTTTTCTTTAATGCTTCTGCTCTGCCGTTGACTTCTGTAATCGCCTCGATAACGTTATCAACAACTTTACGGCCGTCCTTGGCATTATTTCTGGCAGTTTCTGCACTTTCTGCCGCTTCAGAAGCATTACGGGCCACCTCAAGCACTGTGGCGTTCATTTCTTCAATAGCTGTTGCAGTCTCGGCGGCACGCTCGCGCTGAACTTCACTGCCACGACTTGCTTCGTCCACTTGTGCAGAAAGTTCTTCTGATGCGGAAGACAAAGCCAGAACGACATGTTCAAGCTGCCCTGCGGCCTGCAGCATGCCTTCGCGTTTGGCTGCCTCTGCTGCGGCACGGGCGGATTCGGCTTCCTGCATGGCCATGTTCGCTTTTTGAGTCTGAACTTCTGCTTCTGCAGTTTTTGCTTCTGCCGTCGAGATCATAGTTTTCAGATTGGCAACCATGCTACGCAACGCATCAGCCAGCACGCCGATTTCATCGGTACGCTTAACTGCAAGAGTGCGCTCAAGGTCTCCTTCGGCAACTGCAGCGGCGTAGGACACACTTTCACTGATTGTTCCCACAATGGATCGTACAATCACAAAAATCACACCGCCGACAAGCAGACAGACAATGACAGAAATTATCTGAGTCATCTCTGCCAACTCGTGTGCAGGCTGATGAATGTCAGATTCATACGCAGCAACCCCGACAATCCAGTTAGTCAGAGGTTCACGCTGATACGTCAGCTCTTTCCATTCACCTTTTTCCTGATACCGAAGTGCACCATGATCTTCGCGCAACAATTCGTCAGCCCAGTCTTCCTGACGGATGCTGCTCATGATCTGATTTTCGTCTTTATGCGCCAGAATATCCCCCTGGTGGTCCAGCACAAACGCATAACCGTCACGGCCGATGGTGATCGGGTCAATAAACTTTTCAGAAAAAACTTGCAGAGCCAGCGTACCCAGCAACGCGCCCTGTACCGTGCCGTTTTGCTTCACGGGAACGGCCACAACAAAAATCAGGTTCCCGGATGTTCTGCTCCGTAAAGCATCTGACACGGTTGCCTGACCACCCATCGCATCCCTGAAGTATTTTCTGTCGCTGATATTCAGGCTGTCGATTTCTTCCGGTATGGTGCTGCTTACTACCAGCCCCTGCGCATTAACCAGTTTTATTGCGTCAAACTCCTCATACATTTCCTTGATATCGTAGAGTTCTGACACTACAGCCTGAGTATTTTCACTTGCAAGTGACCTCAGCAAAATTTCGTTCCGCGCCTGCGCTTTCAAATCTACCTGAGCACTGTTCACCCACATACTGATGATGTTGGTCAATGATTCGGCAACTTGTCTTGTTTGCGCGTTGACAACCTGCATGACTGCTTTTTCAGAATATACCTGAGTCATCCATGCAGAAACGCCCATACCTATTATTAGAATGGAGAGTGTGGGCAGCAAAAATCTGCCACGTAATTTCAGTTTCACTTTGTACCCCCATTTATTTTTTTAATATGTTTCTACATGTCTGCTTTTTACAAAACCGCACAACACAGTAAAAAGACTAGCACCAAACAGAAACAAACTAATAAAATAAAAGAAATAGATTTTAATATACTAAATAATTCTATAAAATTTTCCCTCCAGATTTATAGCACTTGGCAAAGATGAAACAAGTAATTTTTATTATTATTTCTTTCTTCATTAATTCAGCATATTATGTTTTTATCATTTTTTAAATAAACACCTCAACTCATAATACAACATTACTCGCCAACAATATAAAAGCGCATACCACGACAACTAAAGTAACACATCAATCGAAAAACATTCTTTGTGCTTTTTACAATTAGTAACACAATCACTGCATGTCAAATGAGGTAGACACTCTTTTTCCTGAGGGGAAACCACAGTGTCGCTGAAAACAATAAAACCGCCCGAAGGCGGTTTTTAACAACGTGCGAGGTCATTACAGCAGATCAAGTCTCCACAATTGTTCCTTTTAACAGTTGGCGAAGCACATACAAGTGCCGTCCGTCCTGCTGAACAAAGCTTGACCCTATGGCAATGCGGGGGGGCTTTACGCTGACGTGAGTGGCATTACAGGAAAATACCGTGGTCAGCCCTGTTGCGGAAGGAGAAATTTCCAATTCAAAGTAGGGTAGTGTCCCCTCCGGCATGCTCCAATCGGTGAATCCTTCCGTAGCAATTTCCAGATATGCGCCATACATTGACAGATTCTTTACAGTCACGGGCACCGGACCTGCCGTAAACGGATACAGGCGGATGCACGCATCAATCTGCACCGCATATCTGTCATTTCTCCTGCGTTCGGCACCGGAATAGTGCTCCACGCATTCGGCAGGATCTGCGCCTCCATCGTACATAAAATAATTATCTCCAAGATGATTCCAAAGCGTTATGGCATCATCTTTCTTTTGTGCACTGGGACCTATACGTCCACAGGTATCGCATTTGATAAACGTAAACACGCCGTCATCAATTAAAGAGAGCTCTCCTCCCCCACAACCTGCGCAGGTATCCAACTTATTCATACTCCCCTCCTGCCTTAGTATACATCATCAGTTTGCGGTAGTACATCACAGCGCCCGTACCTACGCTCACTGCAAACAAATGTCAGGTAGGAGTTTCCCCCATTTACGCATATCAGCGCACAAAAGGCAATTCATTCCAGTCAGATGTATAACGCGGGGAAAGGTGTTCCTGCTTCATCTTCCAAGGTTTCCCCAGTCCGGCTGCCGCATACTCCAATGTGCCTTTTCCGAATCGTGTGTTAATGGCATCTGCCACATGCATCAGCTTTTTTTCACTTTTCTTTTGCCCTTCCGAACCATCCAGCAGCGGCAACATAGATATCTGCCTTGACCGCACAGGTTCCAACCCGAACAACAGCACTCCTGCTTTCTGGTAGCGGTAACCGGGTTTCCATATCTGCTCCAGCAAACGGCGGGCGTGTTGTATAAGATGCGGGGAATAACATGTAGGTACAGCCAATCTGGTCTGCGCGCTGTTGAAGTAGCGTGGTCCCTTGCCATGTCGGGGCGTCTTGATAAAAACCCCGATGCAGGATGCTTCCAATCCTTCACGGCGTAACTTTTCTGCTGCACGCGTCATGTATGCGGTGACAGCCTGCAGCAAGTATTCTTTATTCGCAACCAGCGTACCGAATGATCGGGAAGAAAGAATAGAACGACGGGCCGGAGGCGCTTCTTCCAACGTCAGGCATGAAATCCCGCGCAGCTCCAGTACGGTATGCAGGCCGACAACGCTCATCCGACGGCGTACCCAGTCGTCGGGCATATCCCGCAATGCTCTGGCCGTTCTTACGCCGCAGGAATGCAGCATGGCACCATGTCTGTGCCCCACACCCCAGACATCTGTAACTTCAACGTGTTCCAGCAACGTATCTCGTGCTTCTGCCGACGGCAGATCAAAAAAGTTGAATACGCCCTGATACCGGAATGCATGCGATAATGAACGCAGCGGTCCGGTAATTTGCTGCTTGCTTAACCTGTTGCCCACCTTGGCAAGGGTTTTAGTCGGACCAATACCTATAGAAACAGGGATGCCCGTGCGCCTGAATACCGCATGGCGCAAGGCAGCGGCATACCGTGTCAGCGACATCCCCTTTGGCAGGCTGATTCCATCGAGCCGGACAAAAGCCTCATCAATAGAATATACTTCCACGTCTGTAGAAAAACGGCGCAACACGTCCATCACCCGCGCGGACATATCGCCATATAAAGGATAGTTAGATGAAAAAACGACCACCCCCAAAGACAAAGCCTGTTTTTTCACTTTAAACCACGCTGCCCCCATCGGTATCCCCAGCACTTTCGCCTCCGGCGAGCGTGCAATGATGCATCCGTCGTTATTGGATAAAACAATAACAGGGCGCCTTGTCAGGTCCGGTCGAAACACACGCTCGCACGACACATAAAAACAATTGCAATCTACAAGAGCATACACGGCCTGCGAGTCAGGCCTGCGTGGCAAAGACAACTCAGGGCCGCTGGCCGGCCCTGCAAAAGAGGGCTTCACTGCCCTTCCGAGTACTGAAAGTTCCATATTCGTACTAAAAAATTTCCGATCCCGTTGAGTTACACTTTATGCAAAACGCAGGTAACAACACCCCATACAGAAAAATCCTCACGCCCTGTTACATCAACAGGCATGTACTCTGCATTTTCCGGCACAAGCCAAAATGTATCCCCCCGCTTTTTCAAACGCTTTACTGTAAGCTCTCCGTCCAGCACCGCGATGACAACCCGTCCGCTCACAGGCTGAACGGCACGATCTACGATTAAAATATCGTCAGGATAAATTCCCGCATCCCGCATGGATTCGCCGTGCACCCGTATAAAAAATGTCGATTCCGGATTGCGGATGAGATACTCATTAAGGTCCAACTTCTTATCCATGTAATCATCAGCCGGAGAAGGAAAGCCGGCCGACACGGAGCACAAAAAAAGAGGACACCCGACATCCTGTTTACCGGCGGAATTTGCAGCCAGTACTGTATATGGCAAAATACTGGCGGCATCCTGCTGCCGTCCACAGTCAGGGAAATTCGCAACAACTGTCTGCCCCATACAAGCTTCGCCGCTGCACCCCCGAGTTCTGCTACAGCCCCCTGCCGACACCGGCCCTGAAAAAACATTATCCGTTTCCGCTTTCTGCAAAGAGGCATTAGACGCCCCTCTACAGTCCGTGATGCCTTTCTCTGCAAATTCCATATCAGCCGTTCTTTCTGCACATTGAACTTGCACTCCGCGTACAACAGGGGTGTATTCATCAGTTTTGCAGTTGTGTTGCCCATCAGGCTCTTTCGCAGCAGGGGGCAGATATTCATCAATAATCATCCCGCCAAAACACTTGACCATACCCGCCTCTTCGGGCAGTTCGCTGGTGTACGACATAACAAAGACCTCCGGTATTCATGTGGGCCTTCCAGAATACCGCACCTGTCACCCCGCACAAGCAACAACAGCGCAACCGCCATACGGGACGCCCTGATGCCTGACCGACAGCCTGAAAAGCAACATCCTGAACAGCAACCGATGCGCAACCCTTCCGCCCGTCGCCCTGATATACTCAGCAGCCTTGACCCACGAGCTAAACTGGTCTGCGCGGGATTTCTGGGGGTGCTGGTGTGGCAGGCCGCTACGCCCGTTCTGGTATGCTATGCACTTTTTGTTGCAAGCCTCTTTGCTATTTCGCACAACATCAACGCAAGCCACCTGCCTATGCTGCGCTCCTATTTATGGTTTGTCATACTATGGGCTGCCATAAAATTATGTATTGATGCAGCGGGGCTTACCCCGGCAGCGCAACTTCTTTTTCCCCAACATGCGGCCTTTGCGGACCGTATCCAGCTTGCACTGCCCGCTGCCGGAGTTTTTGCTCTCCGGCTCCTTATTCTTATCGGCATAGGGCTGTTGCTGACACTTAGTGGTTCGTCACGTTCTCTGGGACTTGCATTGTCATGGTTCTTACGCCCTGTTCTGGGCAAAAGGGCATGGCACATGGCTCTTTCGCTTTCATTAATGATACATTTTCTGCCGTTGATTCAGCAGACAACAGCACAGGTCAGGCATGCAATACGGCTGCGGAACCCTGCCTGCTCGAAGTTGCGTTGCTGGTTGCTGCTACCGCAGGCAACGCTGCGCGTAATGAGCCAGAAAACGTGGACACAAACTGTCGCAGTGGCTGCGCGAGGGCTAGATTCCCCTGAAGCATGGAAGCCGCAATTTCCTCCGCAACCCTTTGGCTGGCTGGCCTGCGCTGTAGTTTTGAGCATTGCAGCAGTACCGTTCTGGATTGACAAAATTTAGCTTGACTTTCAAATTTTTTGAGAGCAATTCATCTTGAAACTCAAACTACTTTTCATTTGGAGTCGAGATGGACAACATATTTATGATTGCGCTGCAGAGCAGCCTGTTTCTCGGGCTCATCCACGGCGTAAATCCCTGCGGGCACTCATGGATCGTGCTAGCCCCGTTTGTAGCAGGTGAACGAAACGGCAAACGGGTCAGCTTGCTTACACTGGCATTCTTCGGAGGAACGGCACTGGCCTGTCTTGGCATAGGGGCTACGCTGGGAGCAATTTCAATGAGTATCCCTCCGGAATTCAAATACATTACCGATGCCGTAACAGCCTTCATGCTTGTTGTGCTGGGCGCTATCCTGATTATCAAACCCACTCTGCTGCATCACCACGACCATGAACACGACCATCACCATGAACATGAAGATGGTCATCCCCTGCACCCCGCCCACAACCATACACACACCTGTTGTGACCATAACCACGCCCCTGCCGCACACGCACACTCCGGAAATTCCGCCACATGCTGCTCTCACAAAGAGCACCCTCATCATAACCACACTCATGGTTGCGGATGCGGTTCAACCAAAGGCTGGCTGGCCCGCTGGCACAAGGCTGGAGCCATAGGGTTGTTCACCATCGGCTTTATGAACATGATCGTCCCCTGTCCCACGGTTGCAATCATGTACAAATATGCGCTGGACTCCGGCAGCATCGCACGCAGCACGTCTGTATTCGCAATATATGCGCTTGGAACAGGCATAAGCCTTGCCGTTGTGATATATGCCATTTATAAGGTCACAACGATGATGCGCACGCTGAATAAACCTTGGGTTGAACCGCTCATAATGCGCACTGCAGGCGTACTGACCGCCTTTTTCGGCGCGTACAGTTATTTTCATGAAACCCTCTGACAGCAGATTTATGCTGTCAGGCAAGACTTATTAACAGGTGCGGTACAAACTCCATGACCGATCAAGCTGATCTGAATCACGCCATTATTGAGTTTTATGAAAAACTCTCATCTTGGGAACACTGTGTGGTACGCGACAAAAAACTTACGCTGCCCCAGATGCATACCCTTGAAATTCTGGGCATCCACCGCGCCATGCGCATGAAAGAGCTTGCTTCCAAGATGGGCGTTACTACCGGAACGCTGACTGTACTTATCGACAGGTTGGAAGAGCGCGGCCTTGTACGGCGCACCCGCCATCAGACAGACAGACGGTCGATTATCGTAGAGCTTACCCCAAGCGGACAAACAGAGTTTGAAGAACATGACAGGCTGCACATCCGTCTGACAGAAGACATCTGTGCCGGTATTCCTCAGGAAGACAGAGACGTATTGCTGCGTTGTCTGCAAAGCATGAACAGGATGTTTTAATGACGATGCCAGAACTGCTGGCCGTGGCTGTGGCGCTTGCCATGGATGCGCTGGCTGTTTCCATAGCTACAGGATGCCGGTTGCGGGTGGTTTCGCACAGACAGACCTTCCGGCTGGCATGGCACTTCGGTCTTTTTCAGGCGCTTATGCCTGTTATCGGCTGGGTTATGGGCCAGAGTATACGCAGCTTCGTAGAAGGTTGGGCGCACTGGATAGCCTTTGCTCTGCTGGCGTTCATCGGGCTGAAAATGCTTAAAGAAGCGTTCGAGCAAGATGATACTGCAGAATGCGGTCTGGCTGACCCCACTAAAGGCGCATCTCTCATCATGCTTTCTGTTGCCACCAGCATTGATGCTCTTGCGGTCGGGGTAACCATCTCCATGCTTGGTGTATCCATATGGTTCCCTGCAATTATTATCGGCCTGGTATGCCTTGGCTTTTCTGCCGCAGGCATGCATGTGGGACGTATTCTGGCAAACTCAGGCAAACTGTCGCAGTATGCCGAGATACTGGGCGGCGCCGTGCTGCTGGGAATCGGCTTTAAAATTCTGCATGAGAGCGGTGTGTTCGGCTAACATGCCTCGCTCATATATACTTATACGAAAGCCGCCATACTGATTGGCGGCTTTCGTGTTTTAAGAGCATTCAACGAACCCTGTATCAATCCCAATACCGTCAGCAGGCCTCATCCCTACTCTTCCTCCGAACTCCGCCGGAGCAAGGCCCGCTCTTTTTCACGCTGATAACACTATCAGGCAATACCCTTTTGCAGAAAATGGGCAGCACGGAATGTACTTATTTAAAGGCCGTTTTTGCAGCCCTCGTCAGTTAACAACGGTACAGCAACGTACCTTTCAGCTGAACGCCAGCCACACAGTTGCCGCAGCCGGCATACGCACAACCGTTCTTTTTCTGCGCGAAAAGATACCCCAGCATAGTGGGGCTGCATACAAAAAAACGCCGGACTCAGATGAGTCCGGCGTGCATAGCATTTTTACGTGTGCGGCAGCTTATTGAGCCTGTACAGCTTCAGCAGCCTTTGCAGCAGCCTGAGCAGCTTGTGCGGCTTCCTGAGCGGCAGCGGCAGCAATGGCAGCGGCTTCGGCAGCACGCTGGGCTTGCTGAAGAGCAGCTTCTGCATGGATTGCATTCGTATCAATGGACTTCATCATGCCGGGGCAAGGTGCAGCTGTTTCTTCCTGCACTTCTTCAGCCTGAGCAGCAACTTCTGCGGCAACAGGAGCAGTCGCATTCTCAACCTGTTCTACAGCAGCAGGAGCCGCTTCCACAACTTCTTCCACTTCAACGACTTCTACAACTTCAACCTGCTCTGCCACTTCTTCAGCGGCAGCAGGAGCTGCTTCAGCTTTTACAGGTTCGGCCATGGCGTTCATAGCGCGCGCGGGGTCGGCTTCCACTTCTGCCAGAATCTCGCCTACGCGCTTTTCAGACAGCCAGCTAACTTTACCTGTGGAGACATCATAGATAGCGCCGACAATTTTGGTCTTGCCGGACTTCACCAATTCACGGGTGGCAGGGCTGACCATAAACAGATTGCGGATGTTCTGCCAGACGTTGTTTTCAATGCCGTAAGGCACAAGGTCTGCACCATGCTTGTCGGGATGATCGCTCATCGCCTTTTTAACAGCAGGTGCGATGGGGGCATCCAGCGCGGGGATATTGCGCTCAAGCTCGTGACCATGACCTTCTACAGCTGCAGTTACCGCCGTTACAGCGCCGCACTGGGTATGGCCCAGTACAACCAGTACAGGGGTGTTTACGTGAGCAAGTCCGTACTCAATGGAGCCTGCCTCGTCACCCTGAACAACGTTGCCGGCAACGCGGACAACAAAAATATCCATGACACCGGCATCAAACAGACGCTCAACAGGCACACGGGAGTCAGAACATGCCAGTACGGTGGCGTATGCGTGGTCGCCCTGACTTTCGGAACCGGCCTGAGCAAGGCGCTCGGCATCAGTACGGGGATGGATGGCTTCATTGGCAGCAAAACGGGCGTTACCGTCCTTCAAAGCTTCCAATGCAGCTTCAGGAGTGCGCTCTACAGTATTGTCGCCACTGCAGGAAAACGCACCGAAAATCAAGAACAGGGCTACAAGTCCAAGTGCAGCCAGCAATGTCTTTTTCGACTTCAAAATCATGCCTCTCTCCTTAAAATGCTGTGTAAAGATGTGCTGTGTGATTTGACCATCTCGTCGGTCTCTTGCTTCGGCAAAAAGCCTGAACAATATACGGGCACAACCACCCGAAGTCGTGCCTCATGCCGGACTGCTACGCAATCAAACAGTATTATTACGAGCAGATACTTGTTAAACAGTACTATTCCTGCTGCATCTGGGCAATGAGTTTATGCAGCCTGTCGACCATCCCGACCAGTTCACCAACAGCTCCGGCAGACTCTCCCAGAATCCGCGCAGTTTCCTGTGAGATACCATCCACCTGAGCTGTTGCCTGACTGATTTCAGCGGAAGAAGCTGATTGTTCTTCGGCAGCGGCGGCTATCGCTGCAATTTCTGATGCAGAGGCTTCCACCATCTCGCGGATTGCATCAAGAGCCGTGCCGGAAGATTCGGCAAGCGCCGTACCGCGGACAACAGCCTGTGCCGCTTTATCAGTACCCTGCGCCGCATCGTCGGCTCCGCTCTGAATAGCCTTGATAGCAGAACCTACTTCCCGCGTGGCCTGCATTGTCTTTTCCGCAAGTTTGCGCACTTCATCCGCCACGACGGCAAAACCGCGTCCGGCATCACCTGCGCGGGCAGCTTCTATGGCAGCATTAAGAGCCAGCAGGTTTGTCTGGTCGGCAATATCATTAATGACATTCATAACCTTGCCGATCTCTACAGCCTGTCCGCTCAATATAGTCATTTTAGACCGCAGTCCCTCAGCTTCGTCCCGCATATGATTCATAGCGCTGAGGGTTTCATACACGGTTGATGCCCCCTGACGTGCACGGTCTGCAACATCCTCCGCGTTGGTGGCAGCCTTTCCCGCATTGTGTGCCACATCCAGCACACTGCTGTTCATTTGTTCAATGGCTGCCAGAGTTTCATGCAATCGGTGCTGCTGTGTTTCCGCTCCGGAGCGGGACTCTGTAATCTGCCTGCTTAATGTCTGCGCCGCACTGCTCAGAGTCTGTGATATGGATTCCGCTGCCGAAGCAGCCTGCGCCATACGTTGACGCTGTGCCCGAAGACGTGCTTCAGCGGCACGGATTTCAGTCATTTCGACATAGAGCGCGAATACCCCGAGTTGCTCGCCGTCAAGGTCGTAAACAGGAGTGGCGGTGATTGAAAGAATGCGATCTTTTCCGTTTACGCCCTGAAAAACAACCTCGCGGGTGACCTGACATTCCTTCTCGCGGGCGTCTGCAGCTACAGTGCGACGTGCGGGGTCGCGATATAAAGATTCTGCCGGATTGCGCCCGATCAGAGAGTCCGCCCCGCCGGAGATATCAAAAAGCTGAGCCAGAGCTTCGTTGGCATAGGTAGTATTACCGTCAACTCCTGTGACAAGGCACGGCAACGTTATACCTGCCAGCACCCCCTGCGAAAAACCGAAACGTTCCTTTAAAGCTCCCCGGGTTGCCCGCAGGTCACTCGCCAGCTCTGCCAGCTCATACCGGAATGAGCCTTCGATATCCGCGTCAAAATCACCGTCGGAAAGACGTTCGGCAAATTTGCTGATTCTGCCTATGGGCACACTAACAAACCTGCGCACGCCCCATATGACGGCAACAGCCAACACCAGCACAATCAGCACACCCGCCACAATAATGATTGTACGTTGCGCATTGGCCGCTTCGGCCAGCTCTCTTTCGTTGACAGTATAGCTGAGAACCCAGCCCGTGGCCGGAATACGCTCAAAAACCTGCAACTTGGTCAGCCCGCCGAACTCGTACCGGAACCATTGCTTGCCTGCTGCTTCTGCAGCAAGGACGGCATCAGAAACAGAAGGGTGGCGCCCCACAAGTGAAGTATCGGGATGTACCATGATATTGCCTTCCGCATCGGTCATATAAGCATAACCGGTGCCGGCAAATCTGATGGGGGATATATAGTTATTTATGAATGGAGTAAGATCGATAAAGGCAATAAGCCCGCCTGCAAGGCTGCCGTCTATGTAGTCCCTGACCTGATGGCCGATGGCAAAAACAAGCCCTTTGACGGGTACCGGCTGGCCGGCAATGAAGGATTCCTGCGCGTCAGCCCCCACCAGCTGCTGCGCAAAAGAATGCACAATATTTGGCGGAATTCCAGAAGACCCCGCCTGCTGTGCAGCCATGGTGCGCTGACCTTGCTTATTCACGACAACCAAAGCCACCAGTTCCGGTCGCACAGTCATCTGATTCTGCAACGAAACACGCCCCTGCTCGTCTTCGGCAAAGGCGCCATTGACTATGTTTCTGTCTTCAGCCAGCTGCGCTACCAACGAACGGCTGCTCTGAACAAAATCCTGCAACATCCGTCCAGTGACGGCTCTGGACTGGGTCATTCCATCTATCTGTGTAGAAAGAACTATCCGGCGTGTTGACTGGGTTACATACAACGACAATGCCGCCAGTGCGGCAACAACCAGCACCATAACAACCAGAGTAAGCTCGGTTGCAATACTCCGAAAACGCATCGGCCCCCTCCTGTATTGGTTGCACAACACAAAACAGGAGTGACAGTACTGGCATTTTTTTGCTAATCAAGACGTAACAAGCCTTAAAAATTGATTTTTCCTAAGAAAGACGCAGGCAGGCTATGTATTCCTGATTGCCTTTGGGGCCTTTTATCGCGGAAGGCACAACACCTTGAACTTCCAGGCCAAGCCGGGTGACAGCGAAATCCAGAACCTTGTCCACGGCCTGCTGCCGCAATGCTTCGTCGCGTACCACGCCTTTGACGGTCTGTCCGGCTCCCACCTCGAACTGCGGCTTGATGAGTGCGGCAACAATACCCCCCCGACGCAAAAAGCGTACACAGGCCGGCAGAATAAGCGTAAGCGAAATAAAGGAGACATCCGCCACAATAATATCGACCTGTTCCGGTAAAAGGTCATCAGGAGCCGTGCGCAGATTAACCCCTTCCATGCTGACCACGCGGCTGTCGGACCGCATCCGCTCATGCAGCTGGTTTTTACCTACGTCAACAGCATATACACGGGCAGCGCCATGCTGAAGCAGGCAGTCGGTAAAGCCGCCAGTTGAGGCGCCTGCATCCAGCGCGACCATTCCCTCCACATCAAGTCCGAAGGTTTCTATCGCTGTCAGCAGCTTATACGCGCCGCGGCTGACAAAACGCTCAACTCCTTTAAGCTCCATCCGCAGATCTTCAGGATATTTCGTGCCCGGCTTGGTTACGGGTTCAGGTTCAGCCTGCCCGCGGACAACATAAACCTTACCGGCCATGATAAGACGCTTGGCCTGTTCGCGGCTTTCTGCCAGCCCTTGTTCAAAAACCAATTGATCCGCTCTTTCCTTTCGGGGCATACTCTTTCCTTGACAATCATCGTTTTCAGGCTTAGGTGCTGCTTGCGCAGTCGCGTAAAATATCTGGACAGACCGGCTGTTTTGCGCGGGCCTTGGCCCGCAACGCCGCTGACTACTACACCAGCACGGCAGGGGGCTCAAGAAAAAAGCTTGCCAACGGCTCCATTCAGGAGTATTGGCAACGGTTCAGCACTTCCCGTGTTAAGGAGAATTTTCATGAGAGACAATATCCATCCCACTGTGTACAAAACCAAGCTCACTTGCGCTTGCGGTAACGAAATCGACACCACTTCCACCAAAGGTGAAGAAGTCCACGTTGAAATTTGCTCCGGCTGCCACCCGTTCTACACCGGCAAGCAGCGCTTTGTAGACACCGCTGGCCGTATTGACCGTTTCCGTAAAAAATACGCCAAGTTCAGCAAGTAGCACGTTTTCCAGCCGACAAAGAGGTTGCCGACCTCTCCGGTCGGTGATTCTTCCTCCCCGGGCATGCGCTTTTTGCGCGTTCCCGGGGAGAAGCATTACTAGCCTGCCGTACGCGGGGGAAACGTGATAAAAAGCACCATCCGCCGGTTCGCCGGCACCATCAATCGTCTGTTACTTTCCCAGTCCGCCTGTACCGTAGGCGGTCAGGCTGTCATGGAAGGGGTTATGATGCGCAGCAAGGACCGCCTTGCCATCGCAGTCAGACGCCCCGACGGAACCATTGTTGTCGAAAGACGCCCGTGGTTCAGCCTTACCCGCGCAACGTGGCTTGCACGCCCCTGGGTCCGCGGATTTCCTATCCTTGTCGAAACCATGGTCAACGGCATCAAAGCCCTCAACTTCTCCGCCATGCAGGTAGCAGAAGGCGACGAAGGTGAAGAAGAGCTGAAGCCGTGGCATCTGGTGGCAACGCTTATCGTCTCCATCGCCATGGCGCTGGGACTTTTTGTTGTCCTGCCGCATCTGTTCACCATGGGTATGACATGGCTGGGACTTTCCGGCGACGTAGAAGGCATTTCGTTCCACATCTGGGACGGCCTGTTCAAATTTCTTATTTTCATCGGCTACATTCTGGCTATATCTTTTGTACCAGACATCCGGCGCGTATTCCAATACCACGGAGCCGAGCACAAAGTAATCTGGGCCTACGAGCAGGGCGGCGCGGTTACACCGTCGTCGGCGATTCTGCGCAGCAGATTGCACCCACGGTGCGGCACGACTTTTCTGCTTTTTGTGCTGTCCATCTCCATTATTCTGCACACAGTGCTTGTCCCGCTTGTGCTTATGGCATGGACGCCTGAAGGGACCATCTACAAGCATGCTTTCATAATCTTCGTTAAGCTGCTGCTTATGCTGCCTATCAGCGCTATGGCGTATGAGATCATCAAGGTAGCTGCACGACTGGAAGGTTCGCTGCTCGGAAAAATCCTGAGCGCTCCGGGCATGCTTTTGCAGATGCTTACTACGCATGAGCCAGATGAAAAGCAGATCGAAGTAGCCATAGTAGCTCTGCGCGAAGCTCTGGGCCCTGACGCCGGCAATGAAATTGAGACCCCAGAATATAGTTATTCGGAGTAATTTCGATGTTCTCTAAACTTGAACACCTTGAACGCCAGTTCGAAGATCTGGAGCAGCAGCTCAGCGCTCCTGATATTTTCAATGATCAGGAACGCTACCGCAAGCTGACCAAAGCGCACTCCGACCTCAAGGAAATCGTGGAAGTATTCCGCGATTACCGCAGACTGACAGGCGAGCTGGCAGAAAACAAGGATATGCTTCGCGACAGCGACCCTGATATTCAGGCAATGGCCAAAGAGGAAATCGATTCCATTGAAAAGCGCCTGCCCGAAATGGAGCACGAGCTCACTCTGTTGCTGCTGCCTAAAGACCCCATGGACGAGAAGAACGTCGTTCTTGAAATTCGTGCCGGCACTGGTGGTGAAGAAGCGGCCCTGTTTGCCGCAGACCTGTTCCGTATGTACATACGCCATGCGGAAACTCTTGGCTGGCGGGTGGAAGTGCTGAGCAGCTCGGAAACAGACTCCGGCGGCTACAAGGAAATTATCGCACTCATTTCCGGCGACAAAGTATACAGCC
Source organism: Oleidesulfovibrio sp. (assembly GCF_047973035.1). Taxonomy (NCBI): domain Bacteria; kingdom Pseudomonadati; phylum Thermodesulfobacteriota; class Desulfovibrionia; order Desulfovibrionales; family Desulfovibrionaceae; genus Oleidesulfovibrio; species Oleidesulfovibrio sp. The sequence goes on along the minus strand of NZ_JBKEBF010000046.1, from coordinate 82,225 downwards.
GCATGAAGTTTGAATCCGGCACCCACCGCGTACAACGTGTGCCTGCTACAGAAACGCAGGGCCGTATTCACACCTCTGCAGCCACTGTTGCCATTATGCCCGAAGCTGACGATGTAGAACTGGACATGAAGACAGAAGACCTGCGCTTTGATGTGTACCGCTCTTCCGGCCCCGGCGGCCAGTCTGTTAACACCACGGACTCGGCCGTACGCGTCACCCACATCCCCACAGGCATCACTGTCGCCTGTCAGGATGAAAAGTCGCAGCACAAAAACAAAGCCAAGGCACTAAAAATTCTTGCTTCCCGCCTGCTGCAGGCGCAGGAAGACAAGCATCACGCCGAAATGGCAGAGCAACGCCGCAGCCTTGTGGGTACCGGCGACCGCTCAGGGCGTATCCGCACGTACAACTTCCCGCAGGGACGCGTTACAGATCACCGCATCAACCTGACGCTGTACAAGCTTGACTCCTTTATGGAAGGCCATATCGATGAAATGCTTGATGCCCTTATCACGCAGGCACAAACCGAAGCACTTCAGGCTCAGGCCAACATACAATAAATGATCTCACCTGCTCCTGCTTCACGCACTATCCGTGATACTATTACCGCCTTCTCTGTCTACCTGACAGGGAAGGCGGTTGATTCTCCAAGGCTCTCCGCAGAGATGCTGCTGGCGCACGTTCTGAAAATAGAACGGCTCCGCCTGCTGGTACTCAGAGACACGCCACTCACCGAAGAACAATATACTGCTGCGGAACAGCTTGTTCTGCGGCGGGGCAACGGCGAACCTGTCGCATACCTGACAGGCGAACGGGACTTCTATGGACGCCAGTTCAAGGTTACGCAAGACACTCTCATCCCCCGCCCCGATACTGAGCTGTTAATTGATACAGCCCTTAACGAAGTATCCAGGCAACCATCCGGCCGCCTTTTCCGTTTTGCCGATCTCGGCACGGGTAGCGGATGCATTGCGGTTAGCCTCGCTGCAGAGTCAGCGCTTTGTCATGGTGTAGCTGTCGATAAAAGTTCAAAAGCGCTGGCAGTTGCCAAAAACAACGCTGAAACGCACAGTGTGTCTCAACAGCTTGATTTTATATGTGCCGACTTCAGCACGGGCATATTCAGTGCGGAATCATTCGACATGATAATTTCTAACCCTCCGTACATAAGCGACCGCGAATATGCGGAACTGGATCATGGCGTACGCAACTTTGAACCGAAATCTGCTCTTGTACCCGATTGTACAGATTCGTGCGGTCTGGAAGATGCTAAACGCCTGCTTCCTCTGGTGCACCGCTGGCTAAAGCCGGGGGGCATTTTCCTTATGGAATTCGGATGGAAGCAGGGTGCGGACATCCTTAAGCTGGTGGAAGCATCCGGCGTGGTATGGAACGTTGCGGATATACTCAAAGATCTGGAAGGGCGGGACAGGGCTCTTCTGGCACGTCGCTGTGATTGATGTAAAAAAAACACACTGTGCGTAAAAAACACAATTGCGGAACAAAAAATACATATGCCAAAACATGTAAAATCAAAATGTTAGAAGAATACACCGCAACGGCATAGTTATTGCTTATTTGAGTTTACCGGAGGGTTTATGAAACAGACCACCATCAAAAAAGCAATAAGATGCTCGGGCATCGGCCTACATAGCGGTAAGGTTGTAAGACTTACTCTTCGCCCCGCCCCCGAAGACACCGGCATCGTATTTCATATTACTACTGATAACGGAACACACCGCCTTACTCCAAAGCCTGACGATGTAATCGCCACAGGGCTTGCCACAACACTTGGCCTGAACGGCTCATCCGTGGCAACCGTGGAACATCTGCTTGCTGCAATCCGCGGCATGCAGATCGACAATATCCAGATTGACATCGAAGGTAACGAGATCCCCATCATGGACGGCAGCGCAGGCTCGTTCGTCCTGCTGCTGAAAGATGTCGGAATCGTGAAGCAGAGTAAGGCCCGCGAAGTTTACCGGATTAAAAAACCGGTAAAGTTTGAGCGCGACGGAAAGTGGATCAAAGCAAAGCCTCACAACGGGCTACGGATTGATTACACCATCGAATTTGACCACCCCGCCATCGGCAGACAGACCATGGAACTGGAAATTACCCCCGAGGCTTTCGCTTCCACTGTTTCAAAAGCCCGAACCTTCGGTTTCCTGCGTGAGGTAGAATACCTGCACAGCAACGGGCTTGCGCTGGGTGGCTCACTGGATAACGCTATTGTCTTAGATGAGTACAATGTTCTCAACGAGGACGGACTTCGATACGAAGACGAGTTCGTACGTCACAAGATTCTCGATTTCATAGGTGACATGGCACTACTTGATGCACCGTTACAGGGTCACTTTCAAGTACACTGCTCCGGCCATGCATTAAACAACGGCTTTTTGCGCACTGTCCACGAGCATAAATCCATATATCTCGAGAAGGTAACACTCACAGAAGCCGCAGTACCCACACACGAACATGAAGAAGCACCCGCAGGGACTCCTGTGGCTGCTTAACAGCAACTCTCTGAACAACAAGCAAAAGCCGCCCACAAAGGCGGCTTTTGCTTTATATGCAAGTCAACAAACGATACATAAAAACACAATAAAAACATAGCGTTAAGAAATATAGGTATTTTTTTTCAAATTTCTTGCAATTTTCGCTTGCCTTTTCTGCGGGGCACGTATAGATACTCAACCTCGTTGCTGGCGTAGCTCAACTGGCAGAGCAGCTGATTTGTAATCAGCAGGTTGCGGGTTCGAGTCCCATCGCCAGCTCCATAAAGTGGAGGGGTTCCCGAGTGGCCAAAGGGAACAGACTGTAAATCTGTCGTCGGAAGACTTCGGAGGTTCAAATCCTCCCCCCTCCACCACCCTAAGCTCAAGAGCTGTAGGAGACGTAAGTCGGAGAACTACGGCACAATAGCGGGAATAGCTCAATTGGCTAGAGCATCAGCCTTCCAAGCTGAGGGTTGCGAGTTCGAGACTCGTTTCCCGCTCCATCCCGCCAGAGTTCTCCCTATAGCTATTTAGAATTGGCCCACGTAGCTCAGTAGGTAGAGCGCGTCCTTGGTAAGGACGAGGTCAGCAGTTCAATTCTGCTCGTGGGCTCCATATTTTTTTTGGTTAGTAACTGAAAAAATAACGCCAGGGAGAATTACTCATGGGTAAGGAAAAATTTGAACGTACAAAGCCGCATGTTAACATCGGCACCATTGGTCACATTGACCACGGTAAAACCACTCTGACCGCAGCAATCACCAAGATTGCCAGCCTCAAGATGGGCTCCAAAGCTATCGCTTACGACGAAATCGATAAGGCACCTGAAGAAAAAGAGCGTGGTATTACCATCGCAACTGCTCACGTTGAGTACGAAACTGAACTTCGTCACTACGCTCACGTGGACTGCCCCGGTCACGCTGACTACATCAAGAACATGATCACCGGTGCTGCTCAGATGGACGGCGCAATCATCGTTGTTGCCGCTACTGACGGTCCCATGCCCCAGACCCGTGAGCACATCCTGCTTGCTCGTCAGGTTGGCGTACCCAGCATCGTTGTGTTCCTGAACAAGTGCGACATGGTGGACGACGAAGAACTTCTCGAACTCGTCGAAATGGAAGTTCGCGAACTTCTGGATACCTACGACTTCCCCGGCGACGACACTCCGGTTGTCCGTGGTTCCGCTCTGAAAGCTCTTGAGTGCGACAGCGCCGACGATGAAGCTGCAAAGCCCATCCTCGACCTGCTGGCCGCTTGTGACAGCTTCATTCCCGAGCCCGAGCGTGACATCGAAAAAGCCTTCCTGATGCCCATCGAAGACGTGTTCTCGATCTCCGGCCGCGGTACCGTTGTTACCGGTCGTGTTGAGCGTGGTATCATCAAGGTTGGTGAGCAGGTAGAAATCGTTGGTATCAAAGATACCGTGACCACCACCTGCACCGGTGTTGAAATGTTCCGTAAACTTCTTGATCAGGGTCAGGCCGGCGACAACGTTGGTGTTCTGCTCCGTGGTGTGAAGCGTGACGAAGTTGAGCGTGGTCAGGTTCTGGCTGCTCCCAAGTCCATCACTCCCCACAAGAAGTTCAAGGCTGAAGTGTACGTACTCTCCAAGGAAGAAGGCGGCCGTCATACTCCGTTCTTCTCCGGCTACCGTCCCCAGTTCTACTTCCGTACCACTGACATCACTGGTATCATCGGTCTGGAAGAAGGCGTGGAAATGGTTATGCCCGGTGACAACGCCACCTTCATCGTGGAACTCATTCACCCCGTTGCTATGGAACAGGGCCTGCGCTTCGCTATCCGCGAAGGTGGCCGTACCGTTGGCGCAGGTGTAGTTTCCGAGATTCTGGAGTAATATTATGCGCGTTAATATTCAGCTTGCCTGCACAGAGTGCAAGCGGCGCAATTACGCGACCAATAAAAACAAGAAGAACACTACCGGTCGTCTGGAAGTGAAAAAGTATTGCCCTTGGGATAAGAAGCATACTCTTCACCGTGAGACCAAATAGGTAGTTTTCATAACGCAGGGCAGTAGCTCCAACGGCTAGAGCGGCGGTCTCCAAAACCGCATGTTGGGGGTTCGAATCCCTCCTGCCCTGCCATTTTCTTCTTGAGTTAGAGGCGATCATGGCGAAAAGAAATCATAAAGCTGAAAAAGCTAGCGCCGACGCCGCTAACACCGGTGTGGGTTCCAAGCTCACTCAGTTCACAGAGTTCCTCGAAGAATCCAAAGTCGAAATTCGTAAGGTCACTTGGCCTACACGAAAAGAGACCATGGCCACCAGCATCGCTGTTTTGGTTCTAGTCTTTGTCATGTCCCTGTTTCTTGGAATCGTAGATTTAGGCCTGACAAGGATCGTGGAATACATTCTTTCCTAGCGGGGGTTCCAATGACCGAGCCGACCACTCCCCAAATCAAAGCCCGCTGGTACATCGTCCACACCTACTCTGGCTTTGAGCAGCGCGTCGAGCAAACGATCAGACAAATGATCCGTACCGGCGAAGCACAAGGCCTTATCGAAGAAGTCGTTGTTCCCACTGAAAAGGTTATCGAACTGGTAAAGGGCGAAAAGCGTACCTCTACTCGCAAGTTCTATCCTGGTTACATAATGGTCAAAATGGCCATGACAGACTTCTCCTGGCACCTTGTGCAAAACATAAACCGCGTTACCGGGTTTGTTGGCGGAAAAAATCGTCCTACCCCCATGCGCGACAGTGAAGCCGAGCGGATTCTGTCGATGATGGAATCACGTCAGGAACAGCCGAGACCGAAATTCAACTTTGAGCGCGGAGACGATGTTCGGGTTATTGACGGTCCTTTCGGCGGCTTTAACGGCGTTGTGGAAGACGTTAATTATGACAAGGGCAAGCTGAGGGTGTCCGTATCCATCTTCGGCCGCCAGACACCTGTTGAACTGGACTTCGTTCAGGTCAACAAGGGTTAGTGACACCGATGCGATTCGCTGTCTGAGAGGACAGTGATCCCCATAGAGGTTACAGCAATGGCTAAGAAAGAAATAGCAAAGATTAAACTCCAGATTCAGGCAGGCGCAGCAAATCCTTCTCCGCCCGTTGGTCCCGCACTGGGTCAGCACGGCCTGAACATCATGGAGTTCTGCAAAGCGTTTAACGCACGCACTCAGGACCAGAAAGGTTTGGTAATCCCGGTAGTTATTACCGCTTACGCTGACCGGTCCTTCACCTTTATTACCAAAACTCCCCCCGCCTCGGTTCTGCTTATCAAGGCTGCTAAGGTTGCAAAGGGTTCCGGTGAGCCCAACAAGACCAAAGTAGGCACGGTAACCATGGAGCAGGTGGAAGAAATCGCCAAGTTGAAGATGCCTGACCTCTCTGCCAAGGATCTGGCTGCAGCAGCGAAGACTATCGCTGGTACTGCACGCAGCATGGGCATTGACGTTAAGTAGCATTCCGTAATCAACATTACTGCCGTTTGCCGGTTAGCCGGCATTTATATCTAGTGATCAAGCGGCAGGAGATTATAAGAAGGGGTGGGTTATTATGCCCAAGCACGGAAAAAAATACCGTAAGGTAGCGGAAAATGTGGATCTCGCGGTCCGCTTCTCCGTAGAGGACGCGGTTGCAAAGTCCCTCGAAACCTCGTTTGCAAAATTTGATGAAACCGTAGACGTAGCAATTTGTCTCGGTGTTGACCCCAAGTACTCTGACCAGATGGTTCGTGGTGCTGTGACTCTGCCCCACGGCCTCGGCAAGACCGTCCGTGTTGCAGTATTCTGCAAAGGCGAAAAGCAGGCCGAAGCTCGTGAAGCAGGTGCTGACATCGTTGGTGCAGAAGACCTGGTCGATCAGGTTAAAGGCGGCATGCTGGACTTTGACAGCGCGATTGCCACTCCTGACGTGATGGCTTTGGTCGGTCAGATCGGTCGTGTGCTCGGTCCCCGTGGCCTGATGCCTAACGCAAAGACCGGCACCGTTACCTTTGACGTAGCCAAGGCTGTTTCCGAAGTGAAAGCCGGCCGCGTTGAGTTCAAGGTAGACAAAGCTGGTGTTCTGCATGCTCCCCTGGGTAAAGTATCTTTCGGCCCCCAGAAGATTGCAGAAAACCTTAAGGCACTGCTCGACACCGTTCAGCGCCTGAAGCCCTCTTCTGCAAAGGGCACCTACATGAAGACTATGTCGGTTTCGACCACCATGGGCCCCGGCTTTAAGGTTGATCCCACCGACATCAGACGCTTCCTCGAAGGCTAGTACTTCGGGAGTAGTCAAGATATCTGGCTTGGGTGGTTTTTGACCACCCAAGCTTTGTTGACAATTGGACAGGAAATTCGAGTCGAAGAAAGCAGGTTGGGCCTGGCCCGTAAATACCTGCCGAGACATCTCCTTCGCTCGGCATTTCCACTAGGCACCCTTAGCTTTAAGGAGATTCCATGAAAAGGTCTGAAAAAGCTGCAATTATTGAACAGCTCAAGGCTAAAGCCGAAGCTGCTCCCATTGCAGTTGTGACCGACTTCAAAGGAATGCCGGTGGAAGAGCTGACCCGTCTCAGAGTTAAGCTGCGTGAATGCGGCGGCGACTATCAGGTCGTCAAGAACACTCTGGCACGGATCGCCCTCACCGACGGTGCGCACGACGTTCTCAAGGACAAGTTCACTGAGAACTGCGGCGTAGCCTTTGGGTCGGAAGATCCCGTGGCCGTGGCTAAGGCGCTCGTTGAATTCCGTAAGGGAAGCAAGCTGTTTGCCATTCGTTTTGGCAGCCTTGAGGGGCAGTACCTCAATGACGCTCAGCTTGACGCCCTTGCAAAGCTGCCCGGCAAGCAGGAACTGCTCGCCAAGGCACTGGGCACAATGAACGCTGTTCCCACGAACTTTGTCTGCCTCTTCGCAAACCTTCTGCGCAACTTCCTGTACGCCCTCAAGGCTATTCAGGATCAGAAAGAAGCAGCTTAACCCAACAAGACATCTTTTATTATTTTTAGGAGATTACCAATGTCCGTGACCAAAGAACAAGTAGTTGAATTTATCGCTGGCATGACCGTTCTTGAACTTTCCGAGTTCATCAAGGAACTGGAAGAAAAGTTCGGTGTATCCGCTGCCGCTCCCGTAGCCGCTGTTGCTGCTGCTCCTGCTGAAGCTGCTGCTTCCGCTGAAGAAGAAAAGACCGAGTTCGACGTAATCCTGAAGAGCGCTGGCTCCAACAAGATTGCTGTGATCAAGGTTGTTCGCGCTCTGACCGGCCTTGGCCTGAAAGAAGCCAAGGAAAAAGTAGACGGTACTCCTTCTGCTCTGAAAGAAGGCGTTTCCAAGGAAGATGCTGAAGAAGCAGCAAAGCAGCTGAAAGAAGCTGGTGCCGAAGTCGAAGTAAAATAAGTTCGACTTTGTCGCCGTTAAGGCGAATTCAAGGCGCGGGCACTCTTTTACTGGTGTCCGCGCCTCTTCTGCTTTCGGGCACGTAGCTTTTTTGCATAATAACTTGCACTCAGAAAAGATTTAGACTACATTAAAAATTTGGTTAACCAATCTCCATTCTGTGTAAGCACTTCTGTATCGGGCGGTACATTGCTTCCCAAACAAGCACAAATATCTACCCGAAATCATACAACATCAGGTGATGGTGTCGCTTTATGCGCCGTCACCCGTTCTTTCGTGCTCAACGATTTTCACGGTCGTGCTGCACGTTGCATGAGTAAAAAAGCAGACCTTTGCATATACGCGCATGCATCGGAAACTACGACCGACGACATAGTGTGTCGCGCTGAAATAACTTTTCGCGCCACCGAACTTTCCGGGCCTGCCGGGCGTCTCGCTTGCACGCGTCGCGGATTGCCGCTTCCGGAACAACGTCTCTTTCTGAGGTGAAAAAATGGGCCAGCTCACAAAAAAATTCGGTAAGATCGAAGTCACTCTTCCGATTCCGCACCTGCTCAACCTTCAGGTGGACTCTTACAAGAAGTTCCTGCAGGAAGGCGCGGCCTCTCTTGCTCCCGATGAGGGGCTTGAAGGTGTGTTCCGATCAGTGTTCCCCATCGAAGATTTTAACAAGACCGCAAGCCTTGAGTACGTCAGCTACGAAATAGGCGAGCCCAAGTACGATCAGGCAGAATGCATTGCAAAAGGCCTGACCTACGAAGCTCCTATTCGTATCAAGGTGCGTCTTGTCGTATACGATGTGGACGAAGATTCTGAGAATCGTACCATCCGCGATATCAAGGAACAGGATATCTACTTTGGCACGCTGCCGCTGATGACCGAAAAGGGTACCTTTATCATCAACGGCACAGAGCGTGTTATCGTCAACCAGCTGCAGCGCTCACCCGGCATCATCTTCGAGCATGACGCCGGTAAAACGCACTCCAGCCGTAAAGTGCTGTACAGCTGCCGTGTCATTCCCATGCGCGGTTCGTGGCTCGACTTCGATTACGACCATAAAGACATTCTTTATGTGCGTATCGACCGTCGCCGCAAAATGCCTGCGACCATCCTGTTCAAAGCCATGGGCATGAGCCGGACCGACATCCTCGAGTTCTTCTATAAAAAAGAATACTACACGCTTGAGGACGATGGTCGTATCTTCTGGGATCTGGACAAGGACATGTACCGTAAGGACATTGCCTTTGCTGAAGTTACCGATGCCGAAGGCAAGGTAATCGCCAAGCAGGGCAAGCCCTACACCAAACGTTCCTGGCGTCTGATGCTTGAAGCAGGCATTCCTTCCATCGAAGTTGCCCCCGATTCGATTTACGGCATGTTCCTTGCCGACGACATCGTGGACGAAAACACCGGTGAAGTTCTGGCTGAAGCAGCTGATGAAATCACTGCCGATCTGGTGGAGCGCATGAGCGAATGCGGCATCAAGCGCATTCCCGTGCTGCATACCAGAGGCTCTGACACCTCTTCCTCCATCCGCGACACCCTGCTGCTCGACAAAACTGTCGATCAGGAACAGGCCCGTGTGGAAATTTACCGCAGACTGCGTCCCAGCTCGCCGCCTACGCCTGAAATTGCAAGCACGTTCTTTGAGAACCTGTTCCGCAATGCAGATTATTACGATCTGTCGCCCGTAGGTCGCTACAAGCTGAACCAGCGTCTCGGCCTTGACCCTTCTCAGGACCTGCGCACCCTTACTGATGACGATATCCTTACCGCCATCCGGGTGCTCAATCACCTGAAGGACACTCACGGTCCCGCCGACGACATCGACCACCTGGGCAACCGCCGCGTTCGCCCCGTAGGTGAACTGGTGGAAAACCAGTACCGCATCGGTCTTGTCCGTATGGAACGTGCCATCAAGGAACGTATGAGCCTGCAGGAAGTGTCCACGCTGATGCCGCATGACCTCATCAACCCCAAGCCTGTTCAGGCTGTGTTGAAAGAGTTCTTCGGCACTTCTCAGCTTTCCCAGTTCATGGACCAGACCAACGCCCTGTCCGAAGTGACGCACAAACGTCGCCTTTCCGCGCTGGGCCCCGGCGGTCTTACCCGTGAACGCGCAGGCTTTGAAGTACGTGACGTGCACACCTCGCACTACGGCCGTATCTGCCCCATTGAAACACCTGAAGGTCCGAACATCGGTCTTATTGTTTCGCTGACCACCTACGCCAAGGTGAATGACTTCGGCTTCATTGAAACCCCCTACCGCATTGTACGCGACGGTCAGGTTACCGATGAAGTGAAGTACCTTGATGCTTCCAGCGAACATGGTGAAATCGTGGCACAGGCAAACGCGCGCCTTGATGCAGACCACCGCTTCATTGATGAGTTTATTACAACCCGAGTGAGAGGCGACGTTATCATGACGCCTCGCGAAGAAGTTACGCTCATGGACATCTCGCCCAGCCAGATGGTTTCCATCTCTGCTGCGCTGATTCCTTTCCTTGAGCATGACGATGCGAACCGCGCACTCATGGGTTCAAACATGCAGCGTCAGGCTGTGCCGCTGCTGCGCAGCACCAAGCCTATCGTCGGCACCGGTATGGAAGCTGACGTGGCACGCGACTCCGGTGCATGTATCATCGCTGAAGCTGACGGTGTCGTCCGCTATGCCGACGCTGACCGCATTGTGGTTTCCTACGAAGGCGACCTGTACCCCGCTACCGGCGGTGTACGTTCTTACGACCTTCAGAAGTACCACAAGTCCAACCAGAGTTCCTGCTTCGGTCAGAAGCCGCTGGTTACCCGCGGTCAGGTCATCAAAAAGCTTGATGTACTGGCAGACGGCCCCGGCATCGAAGATGGTGAACTGGCACTTGGTAAAAACCTTGTTGTCGCGTTCATGCCCTGGTGCGGATACAACTTTGAGGACTCCATCCTCATCTCCGAGCGCTGCGTAAAGGAAGACGTCTTTACTTCTGTTCATATCGAAGAATTTGAAGTCGTCGCCCGTGACACAAAGCTGGGACCCGAAGAAATCACCCGCGATATTCCCAACGTGGGCGAAGATATGCTGCGCAACCTTGACGGTAGCGGCATCATCCGCATCGGCGCCAACGTTAAGCCCGATGACATTCTGGTCGGCAAAATCACCCCCAAGGGTGAAACCCAGCTGACTCCGGAAGAAAAGCTGCTGCGGGCCATCTTTGGCGAAAAAGCCCGTGACGTTAAGAATACCTCCCTGAAGGTTCCGCCGGGAATCGAAGGTACCGTAATCGATGTGAAGCTGTTCAACCGCCGCTCCGGCGAAAAAGACGAACGCACCCGTAACATCGAAGATTACGAACTTGCCCGTCTGGACCAGAAGGAAAAGGATCACATCCGCGGCCTTACCGAAACCACCCGCGACCGTCTTGCGGAAGTGGTGGTAGGAAAGCAGCTTGCTTATGGCCTTGCAGGCCAGAAGAAAGGCGAAATGATCGCTGAAGCCGGTCAGACCCTTACTGCAGAAATGCTGGAAGGTCTGCCCGTGAAAAAGCTTTCCGGCCTGTTCAAGAGCAAGGAAACCAATGAGACTGTACAGGAAGTGCTTGAAGCTTACGATCGTCAGATCGAGTTCATCAACGCCATGTACGAGTCCAAGCGCGAAAAAGTGACCGAAGGCGACGATCTGCCTCCCGGCGTGATCAAAATGGCCAAAGTACACATTGCCGTTAAGCGTAAGCTGAACGTGGGTGACAAAATGGCCGGTCGTCACGGTAACAAGGGTGTCGTATCCTGCATTCTGCCGCAGGAAGACATGCCGTTCTTTGCAGACGGCCGCCCTGTAGACATCGTGCTGAACCCGCTGGGTGTTCCTTCGCGTATGAACATCGGGCAGATTATGGAAACCCACCTTGGCTGGGCTGCCAAAGAAATGGGCCGTAAGCTTGCCCTGATGCTGGAAGGCGGCGAAGCTCTCGCCTCCGTTCGCGAGCAGGTAAAGACTGTTTTCGCATCCGACACCCTTTCTGCCGAAGTGGATGCAATGGATGACGAAACCTTTGTCAAGGCTGTCCGCAAGCTGCGTGACGGTATTGTTACCAAAACTCCGGTCTTCGACGGTGCAACCGAAGAACAGATCTGGAGCTGGATGGAGCAGGCAGGACTTGCCAACGACGGTAAGACCGAACTGTACGACGGCCGTACCGGTGACAGGTTCCATAACCGTGTTACCACGGGTGTTATGTACATCCTGAAACTGCACCACCTTGTTGACGAAAAGATTCACGCCCGTTCGACCGGCCCCTACTCTCTTGTTACTCAGCAGCCGCTGGGTGGTAAGGCACAGTTTGGTGGTCAGCGTCTGGGTGAAATGGAAGTTTGGGCACTGGAAGCTTACGGCGCAGCCTACCTGCTGCAGGAATTCCTCACCGTTAAGTCTGACGACGTGACGGGCCGAGTGAAGATGTACGAGAAAGTCGTCAAAGGTGACAACTTCCTCGAAGCAGGTCTGCCCGAGTCCTTTAACGTTCTGGTTAAGGAACTCATGTCTCTCGGCCTTGATGTTACCCTGCATCAGGAAGAGGGCAAAAAGCGTCCCAAGCGTGCCGGCATCATGACCTTTGGTGATGGTAGCACCTTCTAAAAAACGGTATCGGGGCGGCCCGAAAAAGGCCGCCCCGTTTGAATACAGGATTTTATCGCGCTCTGCGCGACAAGAAACCCGCTGCAATTCAACTTTGGTGGGGTAGTAACATGACCTTAGACGATCTGTTCACCATGCGCGGTACTGCCGCCGGCCAGACTAATATTCGCAATCTGAAGGCAATGCAGATTTCCATTGCCGCGCCGGAAAGTATTCGCGAGTGGTCCTACGGTGAAGTAAAAAAGCCGGAGACCATCAACTATCGTACGTTCAAGCCTGAACGCGATGGTCTTTTCTGCGCAAAGATTTTCGGCCCCGTAAAGGACTACGAGTGTAACTGCGGTAAGTACAAACGCATGAAGCACCGCGGTATCGTGTGTGAAAAGTGCGGTGTAGAAGTTATCGCGTCAAAGGTACGCCGCGAGCGTATGGGCCACATCGAACTGGCCGCGCCCGTTGCGCACATCTGGTTCCTGAAGACTCTGCCTTCCAAGATCGGCACCCTGCTCGACATGACCATGGCTGATCTGGAAAAAGTGCTGTACTTCGACTCCTACATCGTTCTCGATCCGGGTTCGACCAGCCTTGCTAAGCTGCAGGTTATCTCCGAAGACCAGTACCTTCAGATTATTGATCACTACGGCGAAGACGCTCTGGTTGTAGGCATGGGTGCCGAAGCCGTGCGTTCGCTTCTGGAAGAGCTTGACCTTGAAAGCCTGCGCGCCGAACTGCGTGAAGAGTCGCAGAACACCCGTTCGCAGACCAAAAAGAAAAAGCTCACCAAGCGCCTGAAAATCGTTGAGGCGTTCCTTGAGTCCGACAACCGCCCCGAGTGGATGGTGATGGAAGTTGTTCCCGTCATTCCGCCGGAGCTGCGTCCTCTGGTTCCGCTGGATGGCGGCCGTTTCGCCACCTCCGACCTCAACGACCTGTACCGCCGCGTCATCAACCGTAACAACCGCCTCAAGCGTCTGATGGAACTGGGTGCGCCCGACATCATCATCCGCAACGAAAAGCGTATGTTGCAGGAATCTGTTGACGCCCTGTTCGACAACGGCCGTCGTGGCCGTGCGATCACCGGTACCAACGGCCGCCCCCTCAAGTCGCTTTCCGACATGATCAAGGGTAAGCAGGGCCGCTTCCGTCAGAACCTGCTCGGTAAACGTGTCGACTACTCCGGTCGTTCCGTTATTGTTGTAGGTCCCAAGCTGAAGCTGCACCAGTGCGGTCTGCCCAAAAAGATGGCTCTTGAGCTGTTCAAGCCCTTTATCTACTCCAAACTGGAAGAAAGGGGCCTTGCCTCCACCATTAAGTCTGCAAAGAAAATGGTGGAACGCGAAGAACTGGTAGTATGGGATATTCTGGAAGAAGTGGTACGCGAGTACCCCATTCTGCTGAACCGTGCTCCCACGCTGCACCGTCTGGGCATTCAGGCTTTTGAGCCCCTTCTTGTTGAAGGTAAGGCAATCCAGCTGCATCCGCTGGTCTGCGCTGCATACAACGCGGACTTTGACGGTGACCAGATGGCTGTTCACGTGCCGCTTTCGGTCGAAGCACAGATCGAATGCCGCGTACTGATGATGTCTACCAACAACATCCTTTCGCCCGCTAACGGAACTCCCGTTATCGTACCTTCTCAGGATATCGTTCTGGGTCTGTACTACATGACTGTTGAGCGTTCGTTTGAAAAAGGCGAAGGCATGGCTTTCTGCGGTCCGTGGGAAGTTGTTGCAGCTTACGATGCCGGCAGCATTTCGCTGCATGCACGCATCAAGGTGCGTATGCCCGACGGTCGTCTGCTGGACACCACCCCCGGTCGTATCCTCGTGGGCGAAGTTATCCCCGAAGGTGTGCATTTCGATCTGGTCAACACCGTTCTGACCAAAAAGAACATCGCACGTCTGGTTGGTAACGCCTACCGCGATGCCGGCACCAAGGCTACTGTTATCCTTTGTGACCGTCTGAAAGACATCGGTTACGAGTTTGCTACCCGTGCAGGTGTAACCATCGGCGTTAAAGATATGACCATTCCCGAGTCCAAGAAGGGCATTCTTGCCAATTCTCAGGCCGAAGTGGACAACATCGAACGCCAGTACCGTGACGGTATCATTACCCGTACGGAAAAATACAACAAGGTTGTGGACGTCTGGACCAAAGCCACGCAGGACATTTCGCAGGAAATGATCAAAGAGATCTCCTACGATACCATGCGTGACGAAAAGACGGGCAAAGAAGAACTCAACTCGAGCTTCAACCCCATCTTCATGATGTCCAACTCCGGTGCCCGAGGCAACCAGGACCAGATGCGTCAGCTTGCCGGTATGCGTGGTCTGATGGCCAAGCCTTCCGGTGAAATTATCGAAACTCCGATTACCTCGTGCTTCCGCGAAGGTCTTTCGGTGCTTCAGTACTTCACCTCCACGCACGGTGCTCGTAAAGGTCTTGCGGATACCGCGCTTAAGACCGCAAACTCCGGTTACCTTACCCGTCGTCTCGTTGACGTCGTTCAGGACGTTATCATCAGCGAACACGATTGCGGTACCGTTGACGGTCTTGAAGTCGGACACCTTATCAAGGGCGGCGACATCAAAATGCGTCTTGCAGAGCGTGTACTGGGTCGTGTCACCCTGTACCCCGTTCTCGACCCCGGGACCAACGAAGTGCTGTTCCCCCCGAACACGCTCATCGATGAAAATGTGGCGAAAAAGCT
Organism: Oleidesulfovibrio sp.; assembly: GCF_047973035.1. Lineage (NCBI taxonomy): Bacteria > Pseudomonadati > Thermodesulfobacteriota > Desulfovibrionia > Desulfovibrionales > Desulfovibrionaceae > Oleidesulfovibrio > Oleidesulfovibrio sp. Next base: position 67,039 of record NZ_JBKEBF010000046.1, on the reverse strand, counting down.
GGACGAGTCCGGCATCAGCTCCATTCACATCCGTTCCGCGCTTACCTGCCGCTCTGACAGAGGCGTTTGCGCAAAATGTTACGGACGTGACCTTGCACGCGGCCACGTGGTCAACATCGGTGAAACCGTAGGTATCATCGCTGCACAGTCCATCGGTGAACCAGGCACCCAGCTTACCATGCGTACCTTCCACATCGGTGGTACGGCTTCGCGTGAAATCGAACGTTCGAACATTCAGGCCCAGCACACCGGCCGCGTGGTCATGTACCGCGTCAAGTCTGTTCGCAACCGCGAAGGCCAGTACATGGTCATGGGTAAGTCCGGTCAGTTGGGAATCGTGGACGAACAGGGCCGCGAGCGCGAAAAGTATGTACTTCCTTCCGGTGCAAAACTGCACGTGGAAGAAGGACAGGAAATCAAAAAAGGTCAGCTGCTGGCAGAATGGGACCCCTTCAACGAACCTTTCGTTTCGGAAGTGGACGGTCTCGTCAAGTTTACCGACATCATCGAAGGCAAAACCTTCCAGGAAAAGGCCGACGAAGCCACCCAGATGTCTACGCAGACCATTATTGAATACCGTACGACCAACTTCCGTCCGGCTGTTGCCATCTGCGATGCCGACGGTGTGACAAAAACCCGTCCCGAGTCCAACATTCCGGCCAGCTACTCGCTGCCGGTCGGCGCGATCCTTATGGTTCGCGACGGTCAGGAAATCACCGCAGGCGACATCATCGCCCGTAAGCCGCGTGAAAGCTCCAAGACCAAGGACATCGTTGGTGGTCTGCCCCGCGTTGCCGAACTCTTTGAAGTGCGTAAGCCCAAAGATATGGCAGTCGTTTCGCAGATCGACGGTATTGTTACCTTTGCCGGAGAAACCAAAGGTAAGCGCAAGCTGGTGGTTACCCCCGAAGCAGGCGATGCCAAAGAATATCTGGTACCTAAGGGTAAGCATATCACCGTTACCGACGGCGACTTTGTTGAAGCAGGCGAACTGCTCACCGAAGGCCATCCTGAACTGCACGACATTCTGGGCGTCAAGGGTGAAAAGCACCTCGCAAACTACCTTGTTGACGAAATCCAAGACGTTTACCGCTTCCAGGGCGTTGGTATCGACGATAAGCACATCGAAGTTATCGTACGTCAGATGCTGAAAAAGGTTACCGTGCTTGACCCCGGTCAGACCAGCTTCCTCGTTGGCGAGCAGGTGGACAAGGCCGAGTTCCGCATCGAAAACCAGAAGGCTACAGACGAAGGCCGCACACCTGCAACTGCAGAACCGCTGGTTCTGGGTATCACGCAGGCATCGCTGACCACGTCTTCCTTCATCTCTGCCGCATCGTTCCAGGAAACCACCAAGGTTCTTACCGAGGCTTCCCTGCGCGGCAAAAACGACCACCTGCGCGGTCTCAAAGAGAACGTTATTGTTGGTCGTCTCATTCCTGCCGGTACCGGCTACCGCGAATATGTCCACTCCGACATCGTGGTGCCCGAACAGAAAGAACGCCCCGATAAGTTCCTTGAAGATCTTATCGACACGCCTCAGCCTGTTGTTGACTAACCGGCAACATACGTAAGTAGTAAAGGCCCCCGAAACGGGGGCCTTTTTTAATATCCGCGGAAAGCATTCTGCACGTGTTTTTCACACGGCTTGCCAAACCTGCCACCACTGTGCGAAAAACAATATCCGGCCACATTTACAGGCCCCTTTTTACTTACAACAACATGCGAATACTCATGCAACGCCAACACTCCTTTTTTTCACGTGTATCCACCTGCACTCTTTTGATGGTGGTATGGCTCTGCGCCATTTTTCCCGCCACCAGTGTTGCGCAAACTGCAGCTAGCGCAGAACAACAACTACAACTCCGGCTGGACAACTTCCTTCTTGACACGCTGGATGACAAGCTGGAGCTGCGTTTCGGAGTCAGCATAAGCGACCTTGAGGCGCTGAAACAAATTTTACGGGACGGGGCTGTTGTCAATCTTACCAGCAGTGCCAGCCTAAGCCCTAAATCAACCATCATCCCGCGTGGTGCGCTGGTTGAAATCGAGGGGCTTTCCTCGCTTCAGATGGACCCCCTGACCCGTGAATTTATTCTGAGCGAACCGGACAGAGACATTCCCAACCGAAATAAATCTCTTAAACAGCTGCTGGATTCCACGTGGCTGAACATGTCTTTGCCTTTGTGCAACCTTTCCAAATTATCTCATGACAGTGAATATGTTGTAGATCTTGCAATTAAACTCGAACATGCCGACGTTCCTCCGTGGCTTACTAAAACCTTGTTTTTCTGGTCCTGGGATGTAACGCCGCCCATCAACTATTCAATGACTTTCACTTTTTAATCCAGCGCAGCAATGAGCGACGAACAGAACACCATCCGGGTCAGCGTATCCGACACACGAGAACGCAAACGCAGACAAAGGGAACTGCTGCTGGCAGCTGTAGCCTTTGTTGCCGTTATCATCCTTACATGGGTGGAGCTCACTTATCTCGGCGTTGACTCATATTTTTTTCTTGCGCTCTTCAACCTCAACTTCATTCTGCTGCTGCTTGTCCTCTTCATTGTTGTCCGCAACGGGGTAAAGTTAATCCTTGAACGCAGAAGGCGCGTTCTGGGGTCACGCCTCCGAACGCGGCTCGTACTGGCGTTCATGTCATTGTCGCTGTTTCCTACAGTGCTCATGTTTGTGGTCAGCGCCCGATTTGTTCAGACTTCCGTTGACTACTGGTTCAAAAGTCAGGTGGAAACATCCATGGAGATGTCTCTGGATGTCGGCCAGACCCTCTATAGCTCCACCCAGAACAGACTGAATCAACGCGGCGAGTATATTGTCAAAGAAATCATCGAGCGCCGTTATGCATGGGGCGGCAAAAGCATGGACACTTACCTTCAGGCCAAACAGAAAGAATACAATCTGCTGCTTGTCGGTGTGCTGCGTACGGACAGAAGTGAACAGAACTGGCACGGCGATGCCAGTGCCGCTGCGTTGTGGGCAGAAACCAAGGCCCGCATCGACTGGAAGAATATCGAAACCCAACCCAGATTCTGGTCTTTGTTATGGCCCGGACAGGAAGCTGACTACGCTGTCGCCGTACTGCCTGTAGATCAGGGCAGAACGGGGTATCTGGTTCTGGTGGAAAGCATCGGTCAGGGGCTGATGTATAAACTCGACCGCATTGTGCGCGGCGTAGACGAATACAAGAAGCTGAAAACCCTCAAGCACCCGCTCAAAGTCACGCTCTACTTCATTCTGGGTGTTCTTACCCTGCTTATCATACTTGGAGCCATGTGGTTCGGCTTCCGGCTTTCCAAAGAACTTACAGCCCCTATAATGGCTCTTGCGGAAGGCACGGAACGCATTGCCAGAGGCGACCTGACGGTACGTCTGGAAGACAGTTCCACGGATGAGCTGGGTGTTCTGGTGCAGTCGTTCAACCGAATGACTGAAGACCTTGAAATGAGCCGAAGCCGCCTGACGGACGCCAACCTAATGCTGGCAGCCCAGAACGAAGAAAAAGAACAGCGTACACGCTACATTGAGGCCGTACTGGACAACATCACGGCAGGCGTGGTGTCGCTGGATGCAGAGGGGCGCATCAGTACGCTGAACAAAGCCGCGGGAACCATGTTTTCAATCGAGCCGCGCTCACTTATCGGCACCCGCCCCGGCGATCTGCTTTCCGGCGAACATTCGCGCATGTTCCGCGAAATGGTAAAACAATTCAAAGCGTCGCCTGAATCACAGTGGCAGCGCCAGATGTCGCTGAAAGCCGGTGACTATGAGTGGAAGCTGCTGGTCAATGCCGTTTGTCTGCCGACCCCGCAGGGAGAGTTCAACGGTCTTGTGGCTGTTTTTGAAGACATTACCGAGCTGGAAAAAATGCAGCGTGTTGCGGCATGGCGGGAAGTCGCCAAGCGTATCGCACACGAAATAAAAAACCCGCTCACTCCTATCAAGCTTTCCGCCCAGCGGCTGCAACGTAAGTTCGGCGGCGAGATAGAAGACCCCATTTTTCCTCAATGCACAGACCTGATAGTTCGTCAGGTTGAACAACTGCAGCAGATGGTGCAGGAGTTCTCCGCATTCGCAAAGCTGCCGGAAGTAAAGCCGATGCCCGGCGACATCCTGCCTTTGGTTAACGAACTGGTAACAATGTTCCGTACCAGTCACAGCGGCATCAAGTGGGAGCTCACGTTCCCTCAGAATCTGCCCCGGCTGAATCTGGACAAAGAAGCCATGCATCGCGCCTTTTTGAATATTTTAACCAACGCTACAGAGGTTCTGGAGGGTCGTGCTGCCCCTGCGGTTCACATCACGTTACGGCATGACAAAGCTCTCGGCCTTATACGGATTGATGTAACCGACAACGGCCCGGGGCTTACATCTGAAGAGCGTTCCCGCCTGTTTGAACCATACTTCTCCCGCAAACGGGGCGGAACAGGGCTTGGCCTGACCATTGTAAAATCCATAGTACAGGACCATCGCGGCTATATTCGTGCGAATGCGGCTCCTGACGGCGGCACCATTGTCACAATGGAGCTACCTGTGACATAATGTTAACATTATGTCCTTCACGCCATGTAACGCAGGGGAACGCTTATGAATACGGTTCTATTAGGCGGCACGGGGTTTATCGGCATTGCCCTCGGTCGTGCTCTGATTTCCAGAGGCCACTCTGTGGTCATCCCGTCACGCAATCCCGAAAAAACGAAATTTCGTCTCCCTGAAGAAATCAGCGGTTCCGTTTCGCTGATACAATGGGACGGTAAAGACGGTGCCGTTCTTGCCTCGATACTGGAAGGCACACATTGCAACGTGCTGATTAACCTGCTGGGGCACAACATCGCTGCTGGCAGATGGACGCAAAAGCAGAAAAAGCTAATCGTAGAAAGCAGAGTAAAAGCCGGTCAGGCCGTTATGGATGCTTTCAGAAGAATGCAGCATCTTCCGCAGGTTCTGGTGCAGGCTTCAGCCATCGGTTACTATGGCACTGAAAATCCCCCTACTGATCCGCTGCTGGCAACTGAGCAGGCCCCGCCAGGCAAAGGTTTTCTGGCAGATACCTCTGTACGCTGGGAAGCTTCAACTGTGGATGCCGAAGAAATGGGTATCCGCCGCGTCGTCATCCGCACCGGCATGGTGATGGGGCAAAAAGGCGGTGCCCTGTCCAAGTTTGTAACGCCGTTCCGCTTATTTGCAGGCGGCCCGCTGGGCAGCGGCAAGCAGGAAATTTCATGGATACATATTGATGATGAAGTACGGGCAATACTGCACCTCATCGACAATTCCGCCTTGCACGGCGCCTTTAACCTGACAGCACCGGAACCTGTTACCATGAATGAGTTCTGCAACCGTCTGGGAACAGCGCTCAATCGTCCTTCCTGGCTACCAGCTCCTGCATGGCTGCTGGAATTGCTGCTGGGAGAAATGGCATCAGAGCTTATTACAGGCGGCAGACGGGTACACCCCGACCGGCTGCTTGATTCCGGCTTCGATTTTCTTTTCCCGACACTCGGACAAGCATTTGCTGATCTCTTTTTACCGCACGAATAAGCAGGAATGCCAATGAAACAGCTTTCCATTCTGCTTGTAGAAGACGAACGCGTCGTCGCCTTTGATGTCACCCACAGGCTGCAACTTCTGGGCTATCCTTCGCCTGTGGTTGTGCCTTCCGGTGAAGAAGCATTGAAAATAGCGCGGGACATCAAGCCTGATCTGATTCTTATGGACATCATGCTTGAGGGCGAAATGGACGGCATAGACACCGCCATCAAGCTGCGCGAACAGTACGATGCACCGATTATCTACCTGACAGCGTTAGTCGACCCTGCCTTACTGCAGCGTGCCAAAATAACGGGGCCCTTCGGTTATGTGGTAAAACCGTTCGATGACAGAGAACTACATATCTGCATAGAGATGGCACTGTACAAACATGCGGCAGAAAGGGAGCAAGCCGAACGGGAGCTCCTTTTTTCCACCACACTCCACTCCATCCGTGAAGCTGTCATTATTACAGACACCGAGGGCAGAATCACATTCTGCAACCCTGCGGCACAAAGGCTGTTACGACATCCGGCTTCAGATCTGGAAAATGCGCAGATTGAAACAGTAGCAAGCCTGACGCTTGATGATGAATCGCAGGCCATCATCCCGAAAGAACTGCTCAAACGACACGCCGCCACCTCGCAAAGCTTGCTGGCAGGTTCAATACAGTGTGGCGAAGGCAGGTGTCCTGTCGAAGTTTCTGCCTCGGCCCTGCACAACAAAACACGAAACATCGGTACTGTGCTGGTACTGCGCGACCTGACAAGACGACGGGCCGACGAAGCAAGTCTGGCCAAGGCTCTCGGGGAGATGCAACAATTATTTGAACAGACGGTTACGGCTCTTGCAGCAACTTCTGAAAAAAGAGATCCCTACACTGCCGGTCACCAGCAACGTGTGGCCTCACTGGCTTGCGCCATAGCTGAAAGAATCGGCGTAGACAGTGACGATTGCCACGGGCTGCGCATGGCAGGGCTGCTGCACGACATAGGCAAAATTTATATTCCTTCCGAGATGCTCACTAAGCCCTCAACCCTTTCAGAAATTGAAAAGACCATCATGAAGACCCATTCTCAGGTGGGGTACGATATTCTCAAAGGGGTAGACTTTCCGTGGCCTGTGGCGCAAATGGTTCTGCAACATCATGAGCGGATGGACGGCAGCGGCTATCCGCAGGGTTTGCACGGCGATCAGATAATCCTCGGCGCCCGCATTCTGGCTGTGGCGGATGTGGTGGAAGCCATGTATTCCCACCGCCCGTACCGCCCTGCTGTGGGCCTTGATGCCGCACTGCAGGAAATTGAAAAAGGCTCTGAAACGCATTACTGGCCTCCGGCTGTGAATGCCTGTCTGGAGCTTTTCGCCCAGGGTTTTGAATTTGAGGCAGCGTCCAAAGCACCTGCCGGTTCCGATGGAGAACACACCTCATGAGCGCACGCGTTCTTATTGTAGATGACGAAGATGGCATTCGCTTTTCCTTACGAGGTATTCTCGAAGATGAAGGTTATGAAATCATCGAAGGCGAGACAGGAGAGGAAGGGCTGAAACTGGCTATAGAAGCCCAGCCGGATCTTATGTTTCTGGATATCTGGCTGCCGGGCATGGACGGCCTAGAAGTGCTTGATAACCTGAGGGAAGTGGAAGCCGCGCCGCCGGTTATCATGATTTCAGGCCACGGCAACATTGAAACCGCAGTATCGGCCATCAAAAAAGGGGCTTACGATTTTATTGAAAAGCCTCTCTCGCTGGAAAAAGTGGTCATCACCGCCAACAAGGCGTTGGAATATTATCAGTTACGACGCGAAAATCAGGTTCTGCGCTCGCGCCTGAAGCAGGACTCGACCATAGAAATGACTGGCCGTTCGCCCGTTATAACAGAACTGCGCGAGCAGATAACCCGCGTTGCTCCTACGGATGCATGGGTATTGATTACCGGTGAAAACGGCACCGGCAAAGAGATTGCCGCCCGTTCCATTCATGCCCAATCACGCCGCAAAGACAAGCCGCTGGTAGCCGTCAACTGCGCGGCAATCCCCGAAGAGCTTATCGAAAGCGAACTCTTCGGCCACGAGAAAGGGGCGTTCACCGGAGCAGAGTCCTCCAAAACGGGTAAATTTGAAATGGCTCATCAGGGGACGCTTTTTCTGGATGAAATTGCGGATATGAGCCTGAAAACACAGGCTAAGATACTGAGAATTCTTCAGGAACAAAGCTTTGAGCGCGTTGGCGGGCACAAAACCGTGCGCGTGGATGTGCGGGTTATTGCCGCCACCAACAAAAGTCTGGAAGACGAGATTGCGGCAGGTCACTTCCGGCAGGACCTGTATTACCGCCTGCGTGTCATTCCTCTTGTGCTCCCCCCCCTGCGGGAACGCGGCGATGACGTTCTCCTGCTGATCGACGAATTCATGCGCAAGATGATTGCGGAACATGGCTTTAAAACCGTTACCTTTGCTGCCGACGCCGTAACAGCATTAAAGAACTATCATTGGCCCGGCAACGTACGAGAGTTAAAAAACTTTGTGGAGCGCATGCTGATTATGCACTCCGGCCAGACGGTAAAGGCCGCCATGCTGCCTCCGGAACAGCGCGATGCAAACATTCCGGACATGCAGCAACGGTGCGCAGAACAAACAGGGAGCGCCGGCATTCCGGAAGGAATTATTGACTTCAAAGCGGCTCGCACCGCATTTGAAGCACAATTTCTGGAAGCAAAACTTCAGGAGTACGGCGGCAATATCACCCGTCTGGCGGAAGCCATCGGACTTGAGCGCAGCTACCTGCACCGCAAACTGAAATCATATAATATTCAGACGCCGGACTAGCCTGTCACCAGAACTGAAGCTCCGGCAGGGAGGCCACATGTACACGCTGGTACTTGTACGCCACGGGCAAAGCACATGGAATCTGGAAAACAGGTTCACTGGGTGGACGGACGTAGACCTTACCCCGCTGGGAGAAGCAGAAGCACGCGAAGGGGCGCAGCTCATCCGCGATGCGGGGCTGACATTCGATCAGTGCCATACGTCTGTGCTCAAACGCGCCATCCGGACGCTTAACATTGTTCAGGAAGAGCTTGATCTTTTATGGCTTCCCGTGCATCGCCACTGGCGCCTGAACGAACGCCACTACGGAGCATTGCAGGGGCTCAACAAGGCAGAAATGTCACAGCAATACGGCGAGGAGCAGGTGTTTATCTGGCGACGCAGCTACGATACACCGCCTCCGCAGCTTACGCCCGACGATGAAAGGCACCCTTCACGCGATCGTCGTTATGCATCACTGAAACCGCAGGAGCTTCCACTTTCGGAAAGCCTGAAAGATACCGTGGCACGGGTACTTCCCTACTGGCATGCAACACTGGAGCCGGCCATCCGCTCGGGCCAGCGGCTGCTGGTTGCTGCGCACGGCAACAGCCTGCGGGCCATGGTGATGCATCTGGACGGTATGTCTGAAGAAGAAATTACAGGGCTGAACATTCCTACCGGCCTGCCGCTCGTATACGAGCTTGATAACAACCTGAAACCGCTCAAAAGCTACTATCTGGGCGATCCGGACGCAGCCGAGGCAAAGGCGAAAGCCGTTGCGGAGCAAGCCAAGGCCGGAGTGGCAAAGTAGGTTCCATTGCTGACTGATAAACCGGATCAGGGATTACGTCGTACACTGCACGAAATAATCTTTGAGGCAGACACCCGTGCAGGGCGCTTTTTCGATTTAATGCTGATTCTTGCCATTCTGATGAGCGTTCTAGTTATATTGCTCGACAGCATGGCGGAAATACGCAGAGAATACAGTACGCTGCTGCTGATACTGGAATGGGGTTTCACGCTGCTTTTCACGGTCGAGTATGTGCTGCGCCTGTACAGTGTGCGACGACCGCTGGTGTACGCCCGAAGTTTTTTCGGTGTGGTTGACCTGCTGGCCATACTACCTACATGGGCAACGCTGTTCGTACCGGGAGCTCATTACCTGACGGTCGTCAGGCTGCTTCGGGTGCTGCGCATTTTCAGAGTGCTGAAGCTGGCACAGTATGTATCCGAAGCGCAACACATTATGCGCGCGCTGCATGAAAGCAAACGCAAGATACTTGTGTTTCTGATGTGCGTGCTTTCGCTGGTAACTGTTTTCGGAGCGCTAATGTACGTTGTGGAAGGTGAAGAGCATGGTTTCACCTCCATCCCGCGCAGTATGTACTGGGCGGTTGTGACTCTGACGACTGTCGGCTATGGCGACATCTCGCCCCGTACTCCGCTGGGGCAGGGAATAGCTTCGTTCATTATGTTGATGGGCTATGGTATCATTGCTGTTCCCACAGGCATTGTAACTTCTGCACTGGTCAGACCAAGGCCGGTAAGTACACAGGCCTGCCCTGTATGCGGGCGCGACGGGCACGATGTGGATGCCGTACACTGCAAATACTGCGGAGGGCACCTGTAGTTTGCCATAATTCACAGCTTTGGCGGGAGAGTATGCATGGAAATTAAAATGGCCATCTCCATTTGCGCTGCTGCTGTAGCCGCTTTCATAATCCGCAAGAAAGGCGGTCAGTCCTGCATCCCCTGCGCTGTACTATATGGTGCCGTGGGTATCGGGATCGTTACTTGGTTCATTTTAAACGCGATCCTCGACTGAAAATGTTGACAGAGCAAATTTCAGACCCATAATGTAGGGGTTGGGCCGAATCCTATAAGGGCTAGCCCTACCTAATTTCAGACCTCTGGAGGACAGTCTTTTGTCTACCCAACTCGACATGAAAATGAAGCTCAAACAATATGAGCAGACTGTCATCGACTATCTCGGGCAACAGGGCGGCCACTTTATCATCGCCAGCGACGACCAGAGTTTTGTGGGAATACTGCGTGCCACAATTCTGAAACAGCTTGCTGTCAACAGCGATGCGCTGACGGCCATCAGCGATCCTGATTATATACTTAAAGTAATCCGTGACACTTCTGTACGACGCAAGAATCTTGTTGTTTTCATAGAACGCATGATGCACGGCAAAGATACCAGCCTGCTTGTACGGCAGGTAAAAAACACCTTTGCCAACGTTAAAATCATCGTACTTACAGGTGAGACAGAGCGCCAACGGCTTGTTCTGCTGCATGAAATAGGTGCGGACAATTTTATCAGCAAACCCATTTCGATGAATACCCTCATCGAGAAAATTGCTTTTACCATCAAACCACAAGGCAAGTTGGGCCAGCTTATCGACGCAGCCAAGGCTCTTGTGGCGCAAGGCAATTTTGAAACAGCCCTGAAAGCATCACGAAAGATTCTGGAACTAAAACCCAACAGTGCCGCCGGGTTTCTGGTAATGGGTGATGCGTGGCAGGGTCTGGGCAAACTGGACAAAGCGCGCGAAAGCTACGAACAGGCCAGCGATAACGCCAACCTGTACATGGAGCCGCTGAAAAAACTGGCAGACCTGCACCGCCTGACAGGCAATATGTCCGAACGCCTGCGTTACCTTGAAAAACTTGATGAACTTTCTCCGCTTAACGTCGAACGCAAGGTAGACATGGGCGAAATTCACGTTGAACTGGGTAATGAGGAGCGCGCGGAAGAACTTTTTGCCACCGCCGTACAGCAGGCAACCAAAGACGCGCTCACGTATATTGGTGAAATTTCACAAAAAATAGCCACCGTATACAGCAGCCGTGACCCCGAAAAGGCCGAGAAATATTACCGGCAGGCGTTGGATGCAAAAGGCAGCCACCTTGACCATACCGACATTGCCACATTTAACAGGCTGGGTATTGCACTTCGTCGTCAGGGCAAATGGCAAGATGCCATTCTTGAATACGAAAAGGCTCTGCACATCACTCCTGATGACGACAACCTGATGTACAACATGTCCATGGCATTTGCAGAAGGACGCCAGTTCCCGCAGGCGTGTCAGACCGTAAACCGCATTCTCAAGCGCACTCCGGCCTTCGGCAGTAAGGATAAAACATTGTCGTACAACATAGGCATCATTTTTTCCCGCTGTCGTGACAATGCCGAAGCACGCAGATTTTTTGAAAATGCGCTGAACATTGACCCTGATTTTGAAAAAGCCCGCAAAGCACTGGACGTACTTCAGGGCTGATGTTTTGCAACGATTGTCTACCGTCACACTTTTCCGTATAGTGCCGGTTCATTTCATGCGATACGCTGGCAGACTATCGGCTTTCACCTTCAATGCCGATTCCTGCAACCTGTTGCTAAGACGATTCTATGCCGAAGAACACTCAGGGAGGACTCATGTCCCAATACAAAGTGAACAAGACCATTGCCCAGATCAATGAGCGAATCCGCAAGGGCAAAGCCGTGGTACTCAATGCCGAAGAAATGACCGAGGCAGTGCGTACCATGGGCAAAGAGAAAGCCGCCAAAGAAGTTGACGTAGTCACCACAGGTACTTTTTCGCCCATGTGTTCCTCCGGCATGCTTTTCAATACCGGCCAGCCCGAGGCTCCGACCATCAAGACTTCCGCCATCACCTTGAACGGCGTACCCTGCTATGCAGGCCTTGCAGCCGTAGACGGGTATCTTGGTGTTACCGAACCCCGCGAAGACGACCCGTTGAACAAAGTCTATCCGGGTCAGTTCAGCTATGGCGGTGGTCACGTCATTGAAGACCTTATCCGCGGAAAATCCGTTCGCTTCAAAGCAGCTGCCTATGGCACAGACTGCTACCCCCGCCGCGAAATGGACAGAATGGTGTCGCTGGCAGACCTGCCGCACGCCGAACTGTACAACCCGCGTAACTGCTACCAGAACTATAATGCGGCAGTGAACCTGACCAGCCGCATCATCTATACGTACATGGGGCCGCTCAAGCCGAACATGCGCAACCTAAACTTTGCCACTGCAGGCAAACTTTCGCCGCTGTTCAACGACCCCTACTTCAAGACCATCGGCCTTGGCACACGTATTCTGGTAGCCGGACAGACGGGCTATGTTCTGGGGGCAGGTACACAGCACAACCCCAACCCTAAACGTAATGACAGGGGCATTCCGCTTTCGCCCTCCGGCACCATCCAGATCAAAGCGAAAATGCAGGGCATGAATCCCCGCTGGATGCGCGGCGTAAGTATCATCGGTTACGGTTGTTCTCTCAACGTGGGTGTGGCTATTCCCATTCCCGTTCTGAACGAAGAAATCGCATGGTACACGGGCGTGGACGATTGCGACATCGATATGCCGGTAAAGGACTACGGGCACGACTATCCCAATTGTCTGCCCCGCGTTCTGCAGCACGTGACATACGAAGAGCTGAAATCCGGCTCTGTGGACATTCAGGGCAAAAAGGTCGATACGGTTCCGTTGACCAGCTACCCCATCTCGCTGGAAATCGCCAACGATCTGAAAGACAGAATCCAGAAAGGTACATTTGAACTTTCCGAGCCTGTCGAAGCTATTGAATCCCGCTAATGGATATGCCACGCACCAACACTGAAAAACTTAAAGCCCTGGAACATCTGCTCCGGGGCTTTTCTGCTATTGCCATTGCATACTCCGGAGGCCTGGACAGCAGGCTGCTTTCACACATTGCCCTGAAGTCCGGTGTGGACACGCTGCTGGTACATGCCTCCGGCCCGCACCTGACCCGCAAGGAGCGGCGCGCCGTTGCAGACGGACTTGCCGTCCATCCTTGCCGGAGTATTATTGTTCCGGCCGACCCGTTAACAATGGATGAAGTCGCCCGTAACGGCCAGGACAGATGCTACCACTGTAAAAAATTCATATTTGCGCGACTACACGAAGCAAGCAGCCAGCGGATATTGTGTGACGGTTCAAATGCATCCGATGCTAAGGAATATCGACCGGGACATCGGGCGTTAAAGGAAATGGCAATCACAAGCCCCTTCATGCAGCTAGGCATCACAAAAAAAGAAATCCGCACCCTTGCCCGGCTTACGGGCCTGCCCGAACCGGACCAGCCGGCCAGTCCATGCCTGCTGACCCGCTTTGCATATGACATCATGCCGGACAAAGAGATGATGGAACGCATCGGTGCAGCCGAGGATGCCTTGCGTAGTCTGAACCTGTATAGCTTCAGATTGCGGGTAACGGACAACGCCCGCCCGCCGCAGCTGTATATCGATAAAGCGGAAGAAGTGGCATACACAGCAAAACAGCCCCTGATTCACGCGACATTACATCGATACGGATTCAGAGACAGTCCTGTCATACTGACAGATACGGTTTCCGGTATGCACGACAAACAGCGAGGGCTTGGCCCCGTATCGTAATTTTCAAATTGTCCGGCATAAGCTTGCGCATACGTTGTATCCGGAGTTCCGCACGAGCAAATATAACGTTGTTAACTCTTCCCGGCTGCCGGTAAAACGGATGGGGCCGTAACGGACCTTGCCGGCTTGCATACTCAGCATGGTCTTAGCATAGCAAGATGCCGAAGCCTTACGGAGCTGAGCACTGCAAAGCACTCATCTTCATGCCCTAACCATCCACGCTTTCTTATATTTTTACTTAGTGCATTTTTACTGTATCATAGAGATGCTTCCTTTAGTGCACGGGGCTGGACAAGCCACCCGCACATAAGGTATGCACTCTGTCTGCCCATTCATTTCGAAGGAGAGTAACCATGGCTCATAAGAAAATTGAAAGAAAGAAAGAACTGGATCGTAAGCGCCAGCGTCGTGAAAAGCGTATGAAGCAGCGTATCAAAGAAGCTAAGGCTGCAGCCAAGGCCTAGTTCTTAGAAAGAACCGGGAGGCTCTGCCAACGTAGAAGCATCGCCGGAGTGCGGTGTTCGCTGTGTAACCCGCATATTTCAGCAGCGGTTTGGTGTTTGACAACGCGCAAGCCGCTGTTTACTTTTGTCTATAGTCTGTATTTTCTATCAGGAGCGTGCCATGCCCATCTACGAGTACAAATGCGACGACTGTCAGCAAATCTTCGAGGAGTGGCAGCGCAACTTCGAGGCACAGGCAAAAACCTGCCCCGTATGCGGCGGCAACGCCGAGCGCATCATGTCCAACACCTCATTCATGCTTAAAGGCGGCGGCTGGTATGCCACAGAATATGGCAACCGCACCGCAGACGGCGGCGATTCAGGTGCCAGCGCATCGGATAGTTCCGCATCGTCCTCTTCGCCTTCAGATGCATCTGCCTCCGGTACCACCGCTGAGCAGGCATCCTAGTTTTTCATGGCAGCCTCCGGCTGCCTTTTTCATATCCACAGGGCCCAGTGCCCACAACCGCGTAGCGATATAGAGACCAGACCGATGATCGAACGGTATACCCGTCCCGAAATGGGGCAGCTCTGGACGCTGGAAAACAGATTCCGCGTCTGGCTTGAAGTGGAAATCGCCGTCTGCGAAGCTTGGAACAAACTCGGTGTTATCGACGAAGACACCATGCGTACCATTCGCGAAAAAGCAGACTTTGACGTGGACCGCATCCTCGAAATCGAAGAGCAGACCCGCCACGATGTAATAGCCTTTCTGACCGCTGTGGAAGAAAAGGTTGGACCCGCCGCTCGCTTCATCCATCTAGGCTGCACCTCTTCCGACATTGTGGACACCGCCAACGGCGTGCTGCTGGCCCGCTCCGGCGATATGGTGGTAAAAGGCATCGAGCGCCTGCTTGCCACCATTAAAAAGCTGGCTGAAGCCAACAAAGGGCAGCTGTGCATGGGCAGGACCCACGGCATCCACGCAGAACCTACCAGCTTCGGCCTGAAAATGGCCGGCTACTACGCCGAATTCAAACGCCATTACGAGCGTGTGAAAGCCGGTGTTGAAAGCGTGCGTGTGGGTAAAATCTCCGGCGCTGTCGGCACTTACGCAGTCCTCAATCCTGAGGTGGAACGCATTACATGCGACATTCTGGGACTGCATGCAGACCCCATTTCCACTCAGATCCTCCAGCGCGACAGACATGCCCATTTCTTTACTTCTCTGGCTGTCTGTGCTGGCGGTATTGAACGCCTGTGCGTAGAGCTGCGCCACTTGCAGCGTACAGAGGTGCTGGAAGCCGAAGAAGGATTCCGTAAGGGACAAAAAGGTTCTTCTGCCATGCCGCATAAAAAGAACCCCATCTCTGCAGAAAACATGACCGGCCTTGCGCGCCTTATCCGCACCAACTCGGTAGCCGCCATGGAAAATCAGGCACTCTGGCACGAGCGTGATATTTCGCATTCTTCCGTAGAGCGCGTTATCATGCCCGACTCCACCATCCTTATGGATTATGTGCTGCACCGCCTGTGCAACCTGCTGGACAATCTGCGTGTCATTCCTGAAAATATGCAGCGCAACCTTATGGGCTCCTACGGGCTGTTCTTCTCGCAACGCGTACTTACCGCCCTGATCGGTTCCGGCGTTGCACGGCAGGAAGCCTATGTCATGGTGCAGAAAGTCGCCATGAAAAGCTGGGACACCAGAAGCAGCTTCCCTGACAATGTCCGAGCCGATGCCGACATCACAAGTCACCTCAAGCCAGAAGCGCTTGATGAACTCTTTGACGCAAGCTATTACCTGCGTCACGAAGACATGATCTTCTCCCGCGTTTTTGCGGAATAATACAGGAGAACACACTGCATGACCGATCTCAAGATTCGCCTTGCAAAAATTCTTGCAGAAAAATCGTATAAAGAGGGTGAGTTTACTCTCGCTTCCGGTAAAAAAAGCGAATATTACTTCGACTGCCGCCAGACTGCACTGCACGCAGAAGGTTCCTGGCTTATCGGCAACCTGTTCTTTGACATGATCAAAGACATGGAAGCTGCCGGTGTCGGCGGAATGACTCTGGGCGCTGACCCACTGGTATCCTCCGTTACCGTCATTTCACATGAAAAAGGACGCCCCCTGCCCGGACTTCTTGTCCGCAAGCAAGCAAAAGGGCACGGCACCGGCCAGTATGTGGAAGGCCTCGCCAACTTTAAAGAAGGCGCTACCGTCATCATGCTTGAAGACGTTGTCACCACGGGCGGCTCTGTACTGACCGCCATCGAGCGTATCGAAGCAGCCGGCCTTAAAGTAGCTGCGGTATGCTGCGTGCTGGACAGGGAAGAAGGCGGCCGCGAAAAGCTGGAAAGCGCAGGCTATGCTCTGCACTCCATCTTTACCCGTAAAGAACTTGTCGAAGCTTCCCGCGCCTAGCTTACACATCATGAGGGGGTTGCACCTTGCAGCCCCCCTTAACACTAAACCAGCCACACATATGACTGAATCACGCAGTTTTGTTGCCGGCCTGTTCTTCGCACTTTTGCTCTGCATGTATTCTGCAGTTCCCTTGCATGCTCAAGGCTGGAACGCAGATGTTAACGCTCTGCCCAATATCCCGCCCCTTTTTGTTGCCGTAGACAAGTCAGACCAGCAGCTTCATGTATATGAACATAGAAGCCCTCTTACTGTTTCTGCGACATATACGTGCACAACAGGCCAGATGAAGGGCGATAAGCTGGTCGAAGGCGACCTGCGAACTCCGGAAGGAGTTTACTTTGTCGAGCATCGCATAGACAAAGGGCTGGACTGGGACCTGTACGGCGGCATAGCCTACACCCTGAACTATCCCAACCCCATGGATAAGCTGCGGCGCAAAACGGGGTTCGGCATCTGGATTCACGGACGCGGACACGAAATAACCTCGCGTGAAACGCAAGGCTGCGTGGCTTTGAACATGCCGGATATCGAAGTGCTCGGCCCGCAGCTTCAGCGCGGTCTACCAGTCATTCTGGCAAAAAATCTTTCTACTAACGCCACTGTCCCTCCTGCAGCAGGCAAGGACGTGGCTACAGCCACTCTGCTTTCCGAAAAATCAGCAGCATGGGCTGACGCATGGCAAAGCCGGACTGACTCCTTTTTTGCTTTCTACGATTCTGAATCGTACACCAAGTCAGGATCCGGCAACTTTACAGCATTCAAGTCGCAAAAGCAGCGCCTGTTCCGTACACTGCCGTGGATTCATACCATCGTTGCGGATGTGCAGGTATTAAAAGGCCCGGGATACTGGGTGACATGGTTCAGACAATTTTATCGCGCCCCGAATTTGACTACCGAAGGTATCCGCCGTCTTTACTGGTTGCAAAACGCTGCCGGCGAATGGCATGTTGCAGGCATGGAGTGGCGACCGGGCAATGTAGATATGAAAGCGACCTACCTTGAAAGCATGCAACAGCAAGCTGATGCATTCATTGCCGCATGGCGTAAAGCATGGTTTAACGCAGATGTTGCCGCTTATGCACAAATGTATGCAAGCGATGCTATACAAGGCTCAAACAGAGGTATTTCTGCTATCCGTGATCATAAGAAAGTATTATGGAGCAATAAGAAGCCGAGCAAGCTAGCACTTGACGATGTTCGTGTAAGTATGCACCATGATGGTTTGAAACTGACGATGACTCAACGCTATTCCGACTCTTCGGGCTATAGCGACAAGGGAGTAAAAACGCTCGTCCTCCGCCCTGAGGGGGATTCATGGCGGATTGTACGAGAAGACTGGAGACAGTACTAGATGAGCGAAAAATACAGTGTACTCCTGATGAGAGATGACTCTAAAGTGCGCCGGTTCAGGCTGAGCCCTGTCTGGTTGCGCCTGGGAATCTATTCTCTCATTCTGCTTGCCACAATGGCAGCAGGGGGGGGATATGCGGGGTACACATTCTGGCAACAGAACGAAGTATTAAAGGCCGAACAGAACACCCTGCAACGCGATGTCCGCGAGCTGAACATGAAGCTTGAACGCCTGCAAAACGTGGACAAAATTCTTAATTCAAATGATCCTGAAGAGCTTCAGGCGCTGCTTGGCAATGTGACCATCGAGCAGGCTCCGCCGCCAAAGCCCACCATCGACCTTTCCGCTTTGTTGCATAAGGTGGATGTTCAAATGGTAAAGGTAGATAATATTTCTGCCAGAGCCGTTAACAAACGCAGTCTTACCCTGCAGTTTGATCTGAACAATCTGGCAACAGATAGAACTCTTTCCGGCGAGGTCGAAGTCAGCGTTCTGAGCAAACAGGGGCTGACAAAACCCGCCAAAGCAACAAACCCTGACGATCTTGGCTATGCCATCAACCGGTATAAAAAGGTCAGAGCCAACCTGACGATACCGGACTCGATGCCTATTGAAGATGTGTACGCACTGATTGTCAGCATTAATTCAAACGATAAGACAATCTTCAGAGATACCGTCCCCCTTGTCGGACTTGATCAATAAACACAAAAACGCCTGCAAAATGCAGGCGTTTTTTTATCTACGCACCCGGCAGGTGCAGCTTGGTAACAAGCTCATACGGCCGCTATGTCCGTGAAGAGACAACATTACTGGTGCCACCCGTACCGGTTCGGTTGCCGTCTTCCACCCCTTTTGCCTGATAGCGGATTCACTGCACATGGTACCCCTTCCCTCAAATGGCTAACCTACCGTCTGATAAATCTGGCATATCTTCCGCCCACAGGCTTTTTCACAACAGGCATGTTGTATAGCAAGTCATGAGGCGTCCTTGTGAGCTACTGCAAGCTTAAGCCGCCCTGTCTGCATAAACTACAGAAAAAGCCGCCCGAAGCTGTCAGCTTCGGGCGGCTTTATTTTCATAGCACCTTGCGCGGCAAGATTCCCTCAGTCGTAATCAATCATCCGATCGGGGACCCACTGTGCCGTTTCTGTCGTCTGCGCCATGCGGGCTGTCACCGTTTTTAGGTAACGTACGAACAGACAGGTCCTGAATAGCCGCAAGCACCTGTCCGCGCTCCTGCGCCAGCTTTTTCCATTTACGCTTTTCTTTTTTCAAAGCTTCAACGGTCTGGAGCAAGTCGCGAATGGTTGCTGCAGGGTATCCGTGCGTAGCGCCGCTACGCAGCTCTTCATCCGTACGCTGACGGACAGCTTCCAACTGGCTTGCGTTCAGAATCATAAACGACAAAAAACAACTACAAGGTTAACGGCCGCAGCCGCATACGGGCATATCGTATTCCGCACGATCTTTGTATTCTTCCTGTTTGCCTTTGTTCCAGCGGTTCACAGGACGGTAGTACCCTACCACACGTGTGTACACTTCTGCATCCTGTCCGCAGGTGGGGCAGTTGAAGTGCTCACCCTGCAGGTAGCCGTGGTCTTTGCACACCGAGAACGTAGGCGTAAGCGAAATGTACGGCAGCTTGGTGTTGCTCATGGCCTTCACAAGGAAGTTTTTCACAGACTCAGGTTCGGACACAGCCTCACCCAGGAAGGTGTGGAACACCGTACCCCCGTTGTACAGGGTCTGCAACTCGTTCTGGTGCTCCAGTGCGTAGAACACGTCGGTGGAAATGCCCACAGGCAGCAGGGTGGAGTTGGTGTAGTACGGAACGCTTTCGCCGGAAGTTCTGATGTCTTCGTACAGTTCCTTGTCGATCTTGGCCAGACGGTAGCAGGTGCCTTCGCCGGGAGTTGCTTCAAGGTTGTACAGATGACCGGTTTCTTCCTGGAAGCGCAGAACCAGACCACGCAGGTGATCCAGTACACGGGTCATCAGGCGCAGGCCGCCATCGCTTTCAATGCCCTTGCCCAGCATGTTCAGGCAGGCTTCGTGACCACCGATAAGGCCGATGGTTGAGAAATGCCCGGCATAACCGTTTTTCAGGTAACGGCGCGAGAACGGGAACATGCCGTTCTCCAGATTCTGCTGGCACATCTTGCGCTTGTATTCCAGAGAATCGCGAGCCATTTCAGCGTACTCGGTAATCAGATCGAGGAAATCCTCTTCGTTGTGCGCAAGGTAAGCCAGCTTGGGCAGGTTCAGCGTCACAACGCCGATGGAGCCTGTCAGGTCGCCGGAGCCGAAGAGGCCGCCGGTTTTCTTGCGGATTTCGCGCAGGTCCATCTGCAGACGGCAGCACATGGAGCGCACGTCTTCAGGATTCAGGTCAGAGTTGATGAAGTTCTGGAAGTACGGAACACCATATTTGGCAGTAAGCTGCAACAACAACTGGCCAGCTTCGGATTCCCACGGAAAATCTTTGGTCACGTTGTACGTGGGAATGGGGAACGAGAAGATACGGCCATCTGCGTCACCTTCGAGCATGACTTCGATGAATGCGCGGTTGATCATATCCATTTCATGCGCGTACTCGCCGTAGGTGCTGTCCTGGAAAGCTCCGCCGATGATGACCGGCTCTTTGGCGATGTGCGAAGGCGACACCACGTCAAAAGTAAAGTTGGTGAACGGGCTCTGCCCGCCCCAGCGCGAGGTGGTGTTCAGGTTGTACACGAGGTTCTGCATACGCTGCTTTACCTGTGTGTAGTTCAGGCCGTCCTTGCGCACAAACGGGGCAAGATAGGTATCAACGTTGTTGAATGCCTGAGCACCGGCCCACTCGTTCTGCAACGTGCCAAGGAAGTTAACCATCTGACCGCAGGCTGCGTCAAAATGTTCTGCAGGAGCAGAAGAGCAGCGTCCGGGCAGGTTAAAGCCCTCCAGCAGCAGATCACGCAGACTCCAGCCGGCGCAGTAACCGGCAAGGCCGAAAGAAAGGTCATGAATATGGAAGTAACCGTGCTGGTGAGCCTGACGGATTTCTTCAGGATACTTTTCAAGCACATAGCGGGCCTGCACCGAGCCAGCCATATGCAGAATCAGTCCCTGAAACGAATGTCCCATGTTGGAGTTTTCGTTTACACGCCAGTCGCTGCGGTCAAGGTAGCTTTCAATCATCTGCGAAATATCAAGGTACGCCTGACCCTGCGAACGCATTTCGCGACGCTTTTCACGGTAGATGATGTAACGCTCGGCAACATTGTACAGGCGTGCTTCCATCAGCACCTGCTGCACCATGTCCTGTACACGTTCCTGTTCAGGGGTGTCTTCCTGATGCAGTTTTTCTTCCACCTTACGGGCAAGGCGCTTGGACAGCAGAGGGTCTTTGATACCGCTGGCTTTAAGAGACTTGAAAATAGCTTCTGCGATGCGATCGGTGGACCAGGTTTCCAGTCGGCCGTCGCGCTTCAGAATATGAGTAGGCATGAGTGATGACTCTCCGGTGCATGGACAACGGATCGGGCAAAGCGCAGAACGCTTTGATCGAGCATTGTATGTCACATAATGTTTGATTCGCAGTGCCGGACTGCGGCTTATGAGTGTCGGTAACGCCCGCCGCGTGGCACAAAAATGGCTAATTTGCGTAACTGTCTGCAGTACGGACAGAAACAATCAGAGCAACTTCGGACAGGCTGCTGACTCTACCCGCATTTAAGACTCCTCGTGATAAATGCAGGATAACAGCGGCAGAACCATACCGGAATTTCACCGGATTTACCTGATGCGACGCTGCTGCGCCGCGCCGAAGTACCGCGTTGACTCGGGGAACCTAGCAAAAGGAGAGTGGTGGGGCAAGGCGGCTTTCACATTTTTTCCACTGGTACACCACTACAAACTCCATCAAACCTTCTAAAGACAGAGGTAAAACTGCCGATATGATTTTTGCGCATAACGCGCACCTGCAGGCCGCTTTTCTGACGACTCAACAAGATTCCCAAAACTGCCCTGCAAGCCGATCGTGCAAAAATCAAAATCAGCCGTCATCCCTGCAAAGCGGCCTGAATAAAGCATTGCAGCAGCTAAGGAGAACCACTCATGGCGTACACAACAGAATCACGTCAGCTCATTTTTGATCTGTCTCTGCGCCTGCTGCAGCAAGACATGCTTACAAACAATCTGTTTCTGGGCGGCGAAGTGGGCAAGTCGCTACGTGATCTGGTATTGCAGGATTCCCGATCACTCAAACTGACAGACCCGACGGCTCAGGCTCTTTCCGGTAAGTTGCGCAGTGATGCGGGTATGCTCAGACAGGCATCAAGCAATGTTTCCGAAGCAAAATCCGTTACAGACATGGCCCAAAGTGCCACAGAGGTTATCCGCACCAGTCTGGAACGCATGCAGGAGCTGGCGGAAGGCGTTTCAGACGGCACGTTGACTGTTGCCTCCGCACAGGCTGAATACCAAACACTTATCGACACCATCGAAGGCAGTATCGACAATGCTTCGTACAACGGATTCAAGCTGCTCAGCGCCGATGGATGGGCCGGTGACGAACGGGTAACACTTAACGGAACAGCCGGCACACTCGGCACCACGGGCGATATTCATATTCAGGCGGGTGACTCCGGTTTCAACCTTGCGTTGCACGACATTTCATATCTGAAAGGCCAGTTCAGCACGGCCGACATTCAGGATGCAGCCACTGCGGCAACCTCTGCCACCACATTAAGCGGTTATGTTTCTGACATTCAGGGTATCGAAACAATTCTGAAAAAACGCTCTGAAGGACTCTCATCCCATGCGGCATCGTTGTCGTCGCAAGCGGACATTCTGACGACCGCCGCAACCACACGCGAAGCGAGCGACGACAAACGTTCTGTCGAGGAGCTGCTTCTTGATTATGTGCTGACGAACGTAGGCAAAATTGTAGACACCGACACGTGATGCCCGCGAGCCGGAGAATAGCGGTGTCCCTCTGATACCTGCCTTTCGGGCTTGCAGCTTGCGGCGGCAACACGCGCAACCTGCTTCCTTCCGTATATATAAACTTGCCCTGCTTGAACGGTCGCCAGCAAGTGCGCGTGAGAAGCACCCGCAGGGTACTATTTCACATATCTCCCGTCTCACCCTGCTCCATATAGACGTTAAGCGCTATCCCCCCTTCAGGGAAAATAATGTAACAATTTTCAACAAGGCAATCACAACCACTTGAGGCACCCCGACATTCCGGTGATATAGCAAAGCACACCGATATAATACGCAGAACTGGAACGGATTTACCCGACAAACGCGCTCCTGCAGCTGATACAGGCGCCGCGTTCCAGCTTCAGTACAAAATGGCATATGCACTTGCGCCTATTGCCTTTGCAGCCTGCGCTTCCTATACTTCGCGCCCTTATTCCCGCCACATCAGGAGCTTACCGTGCCGCGCACACAGTCCACTATACTGGCATCCATAGCCTTGTTCGCAGCTGTCACATTGTGGGGCAGCTCATTTGTCGCCACCAAAATCGGCCTGCAATACTTTGAGCCGCTGTCCATTGTCTGGCTGCGGCAGCTGGTGGCTACCATAGCCATTCTCCCCTTCTGGCTGCCTGCGTGGTTACGACACAGACACGCCAGCATCCGGCGGGGTGACATATCACTCCTGCTGCTTCTCGCCTTCTTCCAGCCGTGCCTGTATTTTGTATGCGAAAGCTATGCACTGCAACTGACAACAGCATCTCAGGCGGGCATTGTATCAGCCATGATGCCGCTTATGGTGGCAGTGGTGGCAGGCAGCCTGCTGGGCGAACAGGTAACCCGCAACATGTGGGCGGGCTTTGCTGTTTCCGTATGCGGTGTGGTGTGGCTTACGCTGGCCAGCGCACCGGAAGAATCGGCCCCGTCGCCTATGCTGGGCAATTTGCTGGAACTGGCAGCCATGGCATGCGGTGTGGGCTACACCATCATATGCCGCAAACTCGGGGCAAGGTTTTCTCCTGTCATCATTACAGGAGTACAAATACTTGCCGGCCTGATATTTTTCCTGCCCGGTGCGTTTATGCTTCCCGCAGATTTTCTCTCCATCGTGCATGCATCTTTGACCGATACTTCAGATGCAGCCCTGCCGTTATTAAGCATCAGCTATCTGGGACTATTTGTCACTTTGGGCGCATTCGGTCTGTACAACTATGGTGTAAGCATCATACCCGCCAGCAGAGCTTCCGCTTGGATCAATCTCGTTCCTGTTGTTTCGGCTATTCTTGCGTTTCTGGTACTGGGAGAAAGGCTGTCCGTTACACAGGCAGGAGGTGCAGCGCTCGTTCTAGGCGGCCTATACCTTTGCCAGAAGTCCGCACCAAAATAAAGCCACAGCGCTATACATATGGCCTTATTTTACTAGAGACTTATTGTTAAATATAATGCATTATACAAGCAGCTTCCAAGGGATTATTTTTTTTATAACAGCATCAGTGTCTGCTAACCTTAGCATACTCAGGGGACAGCCATGCTCAACTCCATCAAAGCACGAATAATTCTCGGTCTGCTTTTATCCATCGCCATTGCCATCGGCGGTGTATCTACCATTGTGTATTTCAATATTAACAGTTTATCGCAAAAGGCGTTCGAAACATCTTCCGCAAGCCAGCTCGAACGAATTGACGATTTCATGAGCACATTTGTTGAGGGCGGCAAGCACACAGCTCTGTTCCTCGCTTCTCTTCGGGACACAAAAGAAGCCCCCGGCCAGTTGACCGTGTACGCCACAAAAACTCATGACTCAGAAATTAACCGGAGTACTCTTGCTACCGAGCTTGAAAGGCAACTGTTCGATATCTTCGGTGGTGTTGTTACTTCCAACCCGAACTACGACTATGCATACGTAGGAACGGCTGATGGCGGTTTTGTACAATTTCCTGAAGACAAACTGCCCGCAGGCTACAACCCCACCAAGCGCCCGTGGTACAAAGAAATTATGGCCTCTGGAGATGAGGCGTCATTAAGTAAAGCCTACCTTTCCACATCCGGAGAACCCGTAGGCACGATCACCGCAACGGTGCGCAAAAACGACAAGATCATCGGAGTCATAGGCATCGACATCAATCTGGCTACGCTGACGAACGTTACCTCTGCCATCAAAGTCGGAGAAACCGGCTATGTCATGCTTATTGAAGACGGCGGAGTAATTCTTTCCGACCCTGCCAGCGACAAGCGGGCATTTAAAAATGTCAACGACCTCAACATCCCGTCTCTGGAGCAGTTTGCTTCCATGACAAGCGGCTCCATTGAGGTGGATCTGGATGGTATCCGCAAGCTGGCCACCGTACATCACTCTGACAGGCTAGGATGGCAGCTCGTACTGATTCAGGACAAAGCAGAAGTTTTTGCGACAACGCAGGAGACCATAAGCAACGTCCTTATGCTCAGTCTGGGGCTGGCCATTCTGCTGCTTGGAATTGCATGGCTGCTGGCCCGTTCGATAGCACGTCCTATTGCCATGCTTGCAGAGTCTGCACAGGTAGTCGCCCGCGGCAACTACGATCAGATGCCGGAAGCACGCCATTTCAGCGGTGAACTGGCAACGTTACATTCCAGCATGACGACTATGGTGACAGAACTGGCAGCCACCATTAAAGAGGCCCGCAGCAAGACTCTGGAAGCTGAAGAGCAGACGAAGAAAGCCGAAGTGGCCCTGCAGGAAGCCAGCGCAGCCCGCGAGCAGGCAGAACATGCGACCAAGCAAGGCATGCTTTCTGCCGCAAAGCAGCTTGAGTCTATTGTCATGCAGGTTAATCAATCCTCGCAGGAGCTTTCCGGCCAGATTGAACAGGCAAGCGCAAATGCCGGTATGCAGCGTGAACGTACGGCTGAGGCTGCAACCGCCATGGAACAGATAAACGCCACCGTGCTTGAAGTTGCCAGCAATGCTTCGCGCGCTGCAGAAAGTGCAGAAACAGCGAAAACACAGGCTGACACAGGTGGGGAGATCGTCCGCCAGGTGGTTTCCAGCATCAATCAGGTAGACAAGGTGACGCATGAACTGCAAACCACGCTGGACAAGCTAGGCAAGCAGGCGGAAGACATTGGTCAAATTATGAATGTGATCACTGACATAGCCGACCAGACCAACCTGCTGGCCCTGAACGCCGCCATTGAAGCCGCCCGCGCAGGCGACGCAGGACGAGGTTTTGCCGTTGTTGCGGATGAAGTACGCAAACTTGCAGAAAAAACCATGCATGCCACCAAAGAAGTTGGCGGTGCGGTTACCGCTATTCAGCAGGCAACCCGCGTCAACATTGAAGGCATGAGTAATGTAACCACCCTTGTGGGGCAATGTACCGAGCAGGCATCAGAGGCCGGCAACTCGCTTTCCAGCATTGTAGAGATTGTCATCGAAACAGCGGATCAGGTGCGTAACATCGCAACAGCCAGCGAAGAACAGTCTGCCGCATCTGAACAGATCACCCGCAGCACCGAAGAAGTTAACCGTATTGCCGGCGATGTAGCCGACATCATGCACGAATCAAACGAGGCGGTCATCAACCTTGCAAGGCTTGCAGATGATCTTCAGGACCTTATAGAAAAGCTCAAATCCGCCTGACGCACCCGCGACAAAAAATAACAAAAGGCCGCACAGAGTGCGGCCTTTTTTAGTACCTGCGAAGCGCAGCATGTTTTCATATATCAAAGCAGATGTTACATCCTCAATTACGGCAGATACAATTTCATTACGCTGCCAAACGTACCTGTAATCAGACAAGCACGTTCATAACCATGCCAAAGGAGTGAAAATGCCTGTAATCAAAATAGACTCTGCACGGTGCAAAAAGGACAGTCTTTGCATAGTTGAATGTCCGCATCTGCTTTTTACGCAACAGCCCGACGGCACTGCACAGCCTGTTCCGGAGGCTGATGCCCACTGTATAGACTGTGGTCACTGTATTGCAATCTGTCCCGCCAATGCCATTTCGCTGGACGGCATTGATTCAGAAGGATGCGAGCCTGTTCAGCGGGATTTAGCGGTTTCCCCCGCTCAGGTGCGCCAGCTTTTACGCTCAAGGCGCTCCATCAGAACATTTAAACAGCAGCCTCTTGAACGCAGCAAAGTTGAAGAGCTTATTGATATATCCCGCTGGGCGCCCACTGCACGAAACATGCAGCCAGTCTGCTGGCTTGTCCTAGAACAACCTCACATTGCTGCCCTTTCAGAACTTGTCATTGCATGGATGCGCGAGAGCAACCTGCTGCCTGAAGTAGTACAAATGTACGACAGCGGCGTAGACATCATCCACAGGCAGGCTCCCTGCCTGCTTATTGCGCATACACACCAGAGCGCCCTCATTCCGCACGTGGACTGCACCATAGCATTAAGCGCAATAGAAACAGCCTGTCAGCCCATGGGGCTTGGGGCGTGCTGGGCAGGATTTCTGATGATGGCAGCTAAAAACTCTGCCACAGTTGCCGAATACCTGCAGCTGCCGGAGGGACATACCATGCAGGGAGCATTGATGCTTGGTATTCCTGCTTACCGTTACAAACGCATCCCCCCGCGGAAAAAAAGCATTATCAGCTGGCGATAAGAATGCACATAAGCAGGGAGACATGCTGGTCTCCCTGCTTATGTTTATCATGCCAGCACTGTCAAAGCGTGTGACAATGCCTTGAAAGTTGTCTATATTCTTAACATATTATAGAGTTAAACCTAGCTAACGGAATAATTTTCTGTACATCCAATGATTGAAGCTAACGGTTTCCCTTTCTTTTCCATGGCCATTGGCGGCGGGTTATGCATTCTGGTCATCAGCATTTTGCGGTACTGGACGCTGCTTAATGAGATGCGGTTGCAATCCCCTGCGCAATACATCAGAAACCGCTTCGCCTTTTCTTGCCTGCTAAGCCTCATCTCGCTCTTCGTCTTCGGCTACCTTGTTGTTTTAAGTACACATATCACTGACATATCGCTGCCCATGGAACTTGTCTTCGGCTGGATTCTATTTCTGGGGTCGATTTTTGTTCTGGTAACAGCCAACGTGACCACAGCTGTTTTACGGCGTGTTTTCAAAGCCAACATTGTACTTCGCAATCAGGCCATGCATGACTATATGACCGGCCTGCCTAACAGACGCTATATCGTTGAAAAACTGAAGATAGCGGTAGCCAACCTGCCTTCTGCACCGTACGCTCTGCTTTTTGTCGATATCATCGGGTTTAAAAGAGTAAACAACAGCTTTGCCCATGCCGTGGGCGACCAGATTCTGGAGCAACTAAGCAGTCGTCTGGCAGATGCCACCAAAGACGGAGAAGTTGCCGCACGGTTGGGAGGTGATGATTTTGCCATCCTGCTTCCCGGATACAGCCCGCGCGAAACAATACGGCGGGTACGTGAAATCAAACGGGTACTGCAAAAAGAATACATTGTCGGCAACATCCACTTTTCCCTTGATTGCGGCTTTGGCGTTTATCTTGGAAACGCGCAGGACATACGGCCCGAACACATCATCGCCAAAGCAAACATGGCCATGATGCATTCGAAAGAACGCGGCCGGAACCGCATTTCCATCTTCAGCAAATCCATGCAGGCCAAGGCACACCACACCATCCACTTTGAAAGCCAATTCCGCCAAAGCCTGGAAAACCAGCATTTCTTTCTTGTTTTTCAGCCCCAATACGCTTTGTCGTCGCCTCCTGCGCTTGTAGGCTTTGAGGTGCTGGCCCGCTGGAAGCATCCTGACCGGGGTATGATCAGCCCGGCAGAATTCATCCCGCTGGCAGAAGCAACAGGGCTTATCCTCCAACTCGACCAATACGTTCTGAATCTGGCTTGCCGCACGTGGAGGCAAATGCGCGCACAATGCCCGGAGTGTAGAAAACTGCATTTTTCCGTAAACCTGAGCGCTGTTCATCTAGACAGGCCCACTTTCCTGCGCCGTTTTGAAAACACGCTGAAAAAACACTCCATTCCCAACGAAGCCATCACGCTTGAAATCACAGAATCCGCACTTATGCACAGCCCTGAAGCAGCAGCCCGAAAAATGCACCACCTGCATTCAACAGGCATACGAGTAGCTTTGGACGACTTCGGCACCGGCTATTCATCCCTTGCTTATCTTACCAGATTTCCATGCTATTGCCTTAAAATCGACAAAAGCTTTGTAGATAACATCACCACCGATACAAATTCACTGCGCGTGGTGCGCTCAATCATAAATCTTGCACACGGGCTGGGTCTTATTGCTCTGGCAGAAGGGGTGGAAACACAGGAACAGCTTGAGCTATTGAAAGGACTGGGATGCGATCAGATACAAGGTTTTTACCTCGGCAGGCCAATTCCCGAAGACGAAGTGCTGCCGCTGATAAAAGAAAAACTCGGTTGATTA
Source organism: Oleidesulfovibrio sp. (assembly GCF_047973035.1). Lineage (NCBI taxonomy): Bacteria > Pseudomonadati > Thermodesulfobacteriota > Desulfovibrionia > Desulfovibrionales > Desulfovibrionaceae > Oleidesulfovibrio > Oleidesulfovibrio sp. The sequence goes on along the minus strand of NZ_JBKEBF010000046.1, from coordinate 37,663 downwards.
GCCGAAGCAGTTATTATGTGAATAGCCGCCTGACACAGCACCTTCCACCAGCAGCATGACCGGAATCTGCCCCGCAAAAATCTTCATACTGCCGACCTAGGCACCGCTTAACGCACTACAGCGTCTCTGGAAGAGAGTACAAAGCTGCTTTTCGTAATTATTGCAGCAACAATCTGTACCGGCGGCACTTGCACCCGAATGCTGCGCGGCGTGCCAATGCCATCGCCAGCATGCATGTTCAATTCTTACCGCAGTATCCGCCCGTCTTTTCATATCAACAGTACCACTGCATAGGAGAGTACACATGCCTGTCATACGAGTAGAATTATGGGAAGGAAGAACGCTGGAACAAAAGCGTGAGCTGGTGAAGGTGCTCACCAGGGAAACAGCAAGAATCACCGGATGCGGAAAAGCATCGGTGTATGTGATTATTGATGAAGTCAAAAAGGAAAACTGGGGAGCAGGCGGCGAGCTGTGTTCAGAGAAATATCCAGAGTAACGGCCTTGCAGCCTGCAAGCAGAGCCTTCGGCACTCTGCTGTGATGTGAAGGGCTCCAGGAATACATATGCCGTATCCGCCGGACCAGATTCGCTCAGGCATGAAAAAAGGGTTACAGCTTTCACTGCAACCCTGTTTTTCCAAGTGGCGGAGCGGACGGGACTCGAACCCGCGGCCTCCGGCGTGACAGGCCGGCGTTATAACCGACTTAACTACCGCTCCGCGTTGTCAGGAAGTTTCCTTCCGTGTGGAAAAGGGGTTTATCGAAGTGGGGGGTCGCCGTCAAGCAGTATTTTTCTTTTTTTCTTTTTTTTGCTCTTTTTTTCCGTGAACACCCAGTTTTTTAACTAAGCTTACCGTGACACTTATTCTGCAGGCAGCGGAGCTATCGGAATAACGTTATTTTTACACGTACTACTTTCACACTCAGCATAGCGCGGGCAACTGAATCTGAAACTCGGTTCCTTTATCTTTACAGCTTGTCACCGTGATGCTGCCCTGATGCTGGGTAATAAGCAGATAGCTGACATACAGTCCCAGCCCAGTACCGTCGCCAACAGGCTTTGTAGTATAAAACGGTTCAAAACAACGCTTGCAGACTTCTTTGCTCATTCCGGGTCCGTTATCGCGTATGCTTACCTCAATCATCCCCTGCGGCAGCATCCTGCTCTCAAGCTGTAACAAAGGCGTGTAGCCTTCTTCCGTAATTATGCTCATGGCCTGACTGCTGTTGCGCAGCAGATTCAAAAAAACCTGCTGCAAATCCTGAATATTGCACCAGATCTCCGGCAAATCATCGGCAAGATCATATTGAATCTGCACACGCTTGATGTCGTATTTCTTTTTCTGGTCATAATCGCTTTCAGCCAGAGCCACAGACTGTCGCAGGACTGTGTTTATATCCGCAGTAGCGCGTGAAAAACGTTCCTCGCGGGAAAACGCCAGCATATTGCTTACAATTGAACCGGCCCGCAGGCAACTTTTGTGAATATCATCCAGAAAAGACGGTACATCCCGCCGCTGCATGTAGTCCTGCATCACCTGCAAATCCAGCCCCAGCTCGTCGGCAACTTTCCTGCTGGCAGGCAGCTCCGTCATCAGTCTGCGTCTGGCATTTTGCACCGCCTGCGAGATGGCACCGAGAGGATTATTGATTTCGTGCGCCATGCCCGCGGCAAGGCCTGCTATGGAGTGCATTTTTTCGGACTGAATCATCATCTCCCGCAGATGCGTCCGCTCAGTCACATCATCCAGCCGGATGGCATATCCTCCGCCTTCGTCATCCGGCAAAGCATACTTGGTAACACTCCAGTTGCGCACGATGCCGCCGGATTCCCAGGCAGCATCTTCAATCTGTACGCACCCTCCGGCCGGACACTCCCCTATGGCCACCTGCCGCAAAAAAGCAGGCCAGTCAAACAGTGAGGTAAAAGGCATGCCCACCGCATCATCAGAAGTAATACCTGTCAGCTCCCGCGCTGCATGGTTCCAGTGTGTCACCTTATCCGATGCATCAACGCCGATAAGAACAGAAGGCATGAAGTCGATCAGTATATGCATCAGCTTGGCCAGCCTCTCGACTTCCTTTTCCGTCCGCTTTCTATCCGTAATGTCTTGGAGCATCAGACACAGCAGGTCGTCGCTGGCTTTAAAGGCATGCACTTCAAATGCGCCGGAGACAGTATCACCAGAATATTCTATCTGCGCAGTAAATGACGGAATACCGGTCAGCATGACCTGTTCCAGCCTTTTCGGCAGGTCTTCCGGCCGCAGGTTAGGAAGAACCTCCACCATCCGCTTACCTTCACACTTCTGCGTCATCACTCCGAACATACGTTCGGCGGCAGGGTTGCCATGAACAAAATAAAAACGCCCCTCACCATAGCGCCATATAAAGACGCCCAGAGGAGCATTATCGATCACCTGCCGTAACCGGTTGGTTGACGTTTCCAGTTCCTGCCGGATTTCAATCAGCTCGGATATATCCTCAAAGGTTGAAAACACCTCATGCGGAGCCTCTGCCCCTTCTGCAAATAAAGGAGTTGCGTTTACTACAAGCCATCTGGTCTGAAGATGCTGCGGATGCTGCACTCCCATTACAACCTTATTCACCGGCTGCGCAGCCTGCAAAGCCCGCATGGACGGAAAATCGGCAAGCGTCATAGGGACACCATGCACATCGACAGCATTCCATGCACTGAAACATTGGTTACTGGCCTGCCCTTCTTCACAATCCAGCCCGAGCATCTGCTGTGCCGTACTGTTCGCACAGATGATGTTGCCGTTAGCGTCCTGAAAAAGCACCCCCTGCGCCATGCCGTCATATACAGTATGGTAGCGTTCTTTTGCCTCCACCACGCCGGAGCATCCCCAGTAATGCTTTGCAGGAAAATCAACTCCCGTTCTGGGCGACGCATGCAGCTGGAGCAATAAAGCATCCTCCGCGTTCCAGTCGACCGGCAGCACTTCAGCATGAAGCGATTCTCCGCATAGCCAGACAGAACTTTCAGAATGCCAGCTTCCTTCAGAATATGATGTTGCAAGCCCTCTCACTGTACACCGGAGGGGATTGGCAAGCACTCCCCCGCACCTGCCCAGCATAGATAATGCCTGCCTGTTCGCCCACAGCACCCTGCCGGTACCGGCATGCACAACGACTATCGGCACCAGCATGCCATCCAGCAATACTGTTAGCTTTCCGGTTTCACTGCCAGTGCAATCAAGTAACGAATTAAGCATGTTAACGCGCTCTCACTCTGCAGAAAACAAACTGCGATATGTATTATACCCCTGCTACTTCCGACTTGCGAAATACCGCTGCATTCGGAATGGGTGCATACTAGTACGCACCAAAACAAAATAACAACACTAAAACATAAAGAAATTGGGGAGTAACCATAAAATACATGACGAAATAATTACGTACGCGACAGTCTGCAGCTATGCTTCTCTCTTGTTAAAAACAAAGGTAAACATGATGCACATTGAAATTTCCCGGGCATATATTGAGGCTGCCACAGGTCGTCTGAAGCCCGAGTTGTGGCATAAGCGCATTCAGCTGCAAAAAAAGCAGGCGCAGTACAAGTATGAACTGACATTTACCCATCCGGAAGAATCGCAACTATTTGCCCGCGCGGTACTGCGCGGACTGAAAATGTTCGGCCTGCTTGAAAGGGCACGGGCTGAAGCGCATGATATAACAATCAAAGAACACACCGTTGTGCTGCAAATTTTGCCAAAACAATTTGACGGACTGCGTATTTTACACCTTTCGGACCTGCATCTGGACGGTTTTGCAGATAATTGTGAAGCCTTACTGAAAGCGGTCTCCGGTTTATCTGCAGATGCTTGCATCATCACCGGTGATTTCCGATTCGGTACATCCGGTCCCGCAGACACTGCTCTGTCCCATCTGCAAAAGCTGATGCAGGTTATCCGGTGCAGGCTTGGCACGCTGGCAGTACTGGGAAATCACGACTGGCTGGAACATGTGCCTGCAATAGAATCAACAGGCATAAGGGTTCTTCTTAATGAAGCGGTGTTATGGGTTCTGGATGGTGCAGCCTTACGAGTGGCGGGAATTGATGACCCCCATTTTTTCGGTACGCAGGATATTCCCGCGGCACTTCAGGATGCGCCACCTTCAGCGGCGACTATTCTGCTGGCGCATTCGCCCGAAGCATTCAGGCAGGCAGCGGCAACAGGGGTACATGTATACCTTTGCGGGCACACCCATGGCGGGCAGAGCTGCCTGCCCGGGGGAATACCTGTAATGACCAACTGCCACTGCCCCCGCGCGCTTGTCCGCGGCGCATGGAGCTTCAAGGGAATGCAGGGGTATACATCAAAGGGGACGGGGTCTTCCTCCGTTCAGGCGCGGCTGTTCTGTAGGCCGGAAATTGTAATTCACACCCTGCGGGCTATGAAAACTTTTTAGAATACACTAAGATATCTCTTGCGCAACAGCATGGGACATTGTTCAGATAACACTTGCCAAGCAACAGCAATAAGCGCATTGGATGGGCAAATCACCTGTCTGATTTCAAGACATATTTATAACATCAATTACGTCTAATAAACGCTGTATGCAGTACTATCTTGTTGCCACAGGCAATCAGCCTGCCGCCAAAGCCATCAGCCGCAGTTTTTCCACTCAGGCGGAACTGGCTATGGTACGTTCTCCTGAAGACCTGCAGACCACACTGGCCCGTCGCATCCCCGACGTGCTCTTTGCGGATGTTTCATGGATTGATCGTTCACCGGCACGCAACCTCGATACCATCCGCACGGCACTTCGTGCGCTATGGGCCATTGCGCCGAACCTTGAAATCATCGTGCTGGCAGAACAGGATAACATCCGCGAGGCTGTCAAGTCTGTCCGTGCAGGGGCAGACAACTACCTTACATATCCCGTTTCAGCCGAAGAAGCCGCCTATGTGCTGGAAAGCCTGCGCGAATCGCGCATGATGCAGACAGAACTTGAATACTTGCGCTCTGCAGATAACGGAAAAATTCGCGCCCCGCTGCAGCAGGCAAAAAGCCCTGTCATGCAGGCTGTTTTTGATAAAGTCTGCAGAGTTGCCGCTACAGACTCCACAGTGCTGCTGCACGGCGAAACTGGCACCGGCAAAGGCGTTCTGGCAAAGCTCATCCACGCCCGAAGCAACCGTGCCAAAGGGCCGTTCATGGGGGTGCATTGCGGTGCCATCCCGGAAACTCTGGTAGAAAGTGAACTTTTCGGTCACGAAAAAGGAGCTTTCACCGGCGCCAGCAAACGCAAATCCGGCAGATTTGAAGTTGCCTCAAAGGGCACCATATTTCTTGATGAAATCGGCACCATATCGCTTTCCACACAGGTCCGCCTGTTGCAGGTTCTGCAGGACAAAGTATTTCAACGCGTAGGTGGTGTAAGCGACATCCCTATGGAAGCCCGTATCGTTGCCGCCAGTAACGTTGATCTGGAAGAACTGGTGCGTAAGGGTGAATTCCGTGCTGACCTGCTTTTCCGCCTTAATGTTTTTCCCATCAAAGTACCCGCCCTGCGCGAACGGCGCGAGGACATCCCGCTGCTGGCAGAAACATTTCTGCAACGCCTTCGCCAGCAGCAGTTAAAAAAAATTCAAGGTATCCATCCTGATGTTCTGGAAGCGTTTCAGCGTTATCCATGGCCGGGCAACATCCGCGAACTGGAAAACCTGATGGAGCGGGCATACATTCTGGAAACATCGCACATGCTTTCGCCCGACAACTTCCCGCAGGATCTTTTTGCTGGCGGAGCCCCCCTTGCCAACGTCTCGCTGGACCTTTCATTGCCGCTTGCAGAAGTGCGTAATCAGGCAAAGGAACAGGCCCAGCGCCGCTACATCGAAGAGCTTATTGCAGAATGCAAAGGCAGAATAAACCTTACGGCAGAGCGTGCAGGCATTACCACCCGCCAACTGCGTAAGCTGCTTTCCCGCTATGGCATCGACAAGACCTGCTACAAAGAACACAAAAGCGGAACATAAAGTGCCGCAAAACAGAAAGCGGAACTTATCATTCCGCATCAGTCCCCCCGCCTTTTCTGCGATGTAAACACGTCGCAATCCGCTTTTCTTCATAAACATCTCTGCTATCGGAACTTTGTGTTCCGATAGCAGAATCCCCATACAACAATATTTCTACTTAATACAGCATGTTAACAAGTTGGCACATGCGTTGCTTTAGGCGATTTCATTCCGCCCTGCAGCACATCTGGTAACGGGCGGCAATTACCATTTCGCTTTAGAACCGGAGATAATCGTGGCGATCAGCAACGCAGCAGCAGAACAGGCTCCCGCAGAGCCTCCCTCCCTTGCGGGATTTCATTCAGGCCCCCCTGTGCAGAGCACCGCTCTGCTCAACGCACACCCTATTTCACTTGCTTATCCTTCTGCTACCGGTTTTGCTCTGAGCAGCCGCTCGGATGCATTCCGCAAGCGCTTCTACCCCGATGTTTGCCAGAAAACCTGGTCGGACTGGCGGTGGCAGTATGCCAACCGCATCACCTCGCTTGGTACGCTGGGAACCATGCTGTCGCTTTCTGAAGAAGAAACCGGCGCAGGAACAGGCCTTGCGGCCTTGCCGCTGGCTGTTACGCCCTATTATGCAGCGCAGTTTGATCCGCAGAATCCGGCTGATCCTTTGCGCCGCACCATGGTTCCTACGGTTTCCGAATGGGCGCTGAACACCGGCGAGTCTGCAGACCCGCTTGGCGAAGACGGCCACAGCCCCGTGCCCGGCCTTATTCACCGCTACCCTGACAGAGTGCTGTTTCTTGCTACAGACACCTGCGCAGCCTATTGCCGGTACTGCACCCGTTCACGCCGCGTGGGCAAACCGTGCGCTACAAGCACCGTGCGCAAGCGCTGGCCTGCGGCAATCGAATACATTGAAAATCATCCGGAAGTACGTGACGTGCTGATTTCCGGCGGTGATCCGCTGACCATGTCGGATACTGCGCTTAATCACCTGCTGTCGCAGTTGCGCCGTATTCCGCATCTGGAATTCATCCGCATAGGAACCAAGGCCCCGATCGTAATGCCGCAACGTATTACGCCCGCGCTGGTTCGTATGCTGCGCCGGTATCATCCGCTGTTTATGAGCATCCACTGCACACACCCTGACGAGCTTACTCCTGAATCTGCTCAGGCTCTCGGCCGTCTGGCGGATGCAGGCATTCCGCTGGGCAGCCAGACGGTATTGCTCAAAGGCATTAACGATGATGTGCCCACGATGACGCGCCTTATGCACGGTCTGCTGAAAACCCGTGTTCGTCCCTATTACCTTTACCATTGCGATCCGGTGCAGGGTACGGCTCATTTCCGTACTTCCATTTACAAGGGAGTGGACATCATCCGCGGTATGCGCGGTTTCACTTCCGGCTATGCGATTCCGACGTATGTAGTTGATGCCCCCGGTGGCGGCGGCAAAATTCCGCTCATGCCCGACTATGTTCAGGGCTATGACGGAGAAGACCTCGTGCTGCGAAATTACGAAGGCGGTTTGTACCACTCTTACGATCCCGCAGCCCCACTGACTGTAACGTGCGAAGACAGTATACACAGCACTCATTGCACCGACGGAGAACTGCCGTGCTTGTAGGCATCACATACGACCTGAAAGACGATTATCTTGCTCTGGGCTACTCTGAAGAAGAGGCCGCAGAATTCGACAGCCCTGCCACCATTGAAGGCATTGAAGCCGCTCTGCAGGCGCAGGGATACGAAACCGAACGCATCGGTGCTTTGCCTATGCTGGCTTCGGCCCTGCTGCAAGGCCGCAGGTGGGATATTGTGTTCAATATTGCAGAAGGCCTGCACGGCTTCGGCCGTGAAAGTCAGGTTCCTGCTCTGCTGGACTACTACAAAGTTCCCTATGTGTTTTCAGACGCTATGACCTTGGGCCTGTGCCTGCACAAAGGCGTTACCAAGCACGTGGTGCGTGACAAAGGCATTCCTACGGCGGACTTTGCCGTGGTTGAGCACCCTTCGCAGGCCGCGTTTATCGACCTGCCCTATCCGCTGTTTGTCAAACCGGTTGCAGAAGGAACCGGCATCGGCGTGGGCGCAGCATCCAAGGTGCAAAACGTTGAAGAGCTTATGGCAGCATGTGAGCGCCTTATTGCCCGCCACAACCAGCCTGTGCTGGTTGAGACCTTCCTGTCCGGCCGTGAACTGACGGTTGGCATTGTGGGAACAGGCACCGACGCCAGAGCGTTGGGAGCCTTGGAAGTGATATTTGCTCCGGCTGCAGAGTCTGATGTGTACGGATACGTAAACAAGGCAGAATATCTGGACAGAATGCAGTACCGTCTTGCCGATGATGACGATGCAGAAAAAGCCAAAACCGTTGCACTGGAAGCGTGGCGCGCTCTCGGCTGCCGAGATGGCGGTCGCGTGGACATGCGTTTTGATGCTGCCGGTGTACCCAACTTTATCGAGGTGAACCCTCTGGCGGGCCTACATCCGGTGAATTCAGACCTTCCCATCATGTGCTACAAGGCCGGTATCCGCTATGAGCAGCTCATCGGCGAAATTATGAACTCCGCACTCTGGCGCCTGCGCTTGCAGGCCATGCCTGGTGCATCTGCAGACGAAATGACCGCTCTGCCTGCAGACCAGCCGTTGCTGATGGCATAACCATGCGTATTGCTGTTGTTCATAATGCAGTCGTGCATGATGCAAAAGGCCATGATGCAAAATACCTGACCGGCAGACCCGATCAGGAGGATACACTAGCTCAGGCCATTGCCGTGCGCGAGGCACTGCTCGCCCGCGGACATGAAGCGGAACTTATGGCTGTGGACCTTGACCTGAAGGCTGCCGGTGTAAGGCTGTCAGCCTTTGCTCCTGATGTTGTGTTCAACCTTGTTGAAGAGCTGGAAAACAACATCAGGATGGCTCCGCTGGCTCCGGCGCTCTATGCCCACCTCGGTATCCCCTTTACAGGCGCGGATGCACAGTCGATGACGCTTTCCGGCGACAAACTGCTGTGCAAACAGATTCTGAACACTGCGGGGCTGCATACGCCTGCATGGATAAAAGAGGATGGTACATGTGGCGGAATGAGCGAGTTGTTTCACGAGCATGACGCTTTTGTGCCGGGCCGTTACCTGTGCAAGTCAGTCCACGAACATGCATCACTGGGTATTGACGACTCATGCCTTGTTGATGCCGCTGCCGCCGCAGACGTTACTACTACGCTTGCCAGATGCCGTTCAAATCACGGCGGGCAGTGGTTTGCAGAGCGCTATGTCGACGGAAGAGAGTTTAACATAGCAGCCGTTACAGACGGACAGGACGGTGTGCGGATTCTGCCTTTTGCGGAGATAGAATTTACCGGCTTTGCCGCTGACCGGCCCAAAATCGTCGGGTATGCCGCCAAATGGCATGATAATACGTTTGAATACCACAACACCGTACGCCGGTTTGACTTTCCGGAGGCCGATTCCCCTATGCTCGACATGTTGAGCGAAGCAACGGCAGCATGCTGGAAGGCATTCGGCCTTGCGGGGTATGCACGGGTGGACTTTCGCGTGGCCGGAGACGGTTCCGCACAGTCTCCATTTCGGCCGTTCATCATAGATGTGAACTCCAACCCCTGCATTGCCCCTGATGCGGGGCTGGCTGCGGCCGCGCTCAGGGCCGGAGTATCCTTTGAAGCTCTGGTCGACATGATCGTACGGGATGCCTGTAATAACGGAACAGCGTATGCAGGAAACAACCATGCATAGAACCGCACCGCATTCAACGACAACGCTGCAGGATGTCACCTTCCGCCGGAAGGTACTGCCATCAGATGCTGCGACTGTCAGAGCTATTGTAAAAGCCACCGGATTCTTTACGACAGAGGAAGCTGACGTTGCAGAAGAACTTGTGACTGAACACCTGCAGCACGGAGCGGCCTCCGGCTACCTGTTTGTATTTGCGCAGATGGAAACAACTGTGACCGGATATGCGTGCTACGGCCCGACACCTGCCACAGAAGGCACATATGACCTGTACTGGATTGCCGTGAATCCACACTGCCAGCATATAGGGCTGGGGGCAGCCTTGCTGAACGAAGTGACCGGCGATGTCCGCGCTGCAGGAGGTCGTCTGCTTTTTGCGGAAACATCAGGTACGCCCGACTATACGCCGACACGCCGGTTCTATGAACGGACAGGCTTCACGGCAGAGGCTGTACTCAAAGACTTCTACCGCAAAAACGACGACAAGGTAATTTTCAGACTGGAAGTAGTGTAGAGGGCTGCGGAACCGTTCGAATAGACCCGTTCGACCGGTTCCGCCATGATGACGGCGGCACGAACTCTGACGGAAGCTGCTATGCTGGCTATCAGGACAGTCAGCAGCCACCCGGCGCATCTTCCCCACTCCCTTAATCCCCTGCAATACATTGTCTTGCTTCCATAAAACCCACTGTACGCCATTATCAGCCCCATTACCGGAGGCAACTTGTTCCGCATTCGTCCCATCTACGACATACGCATTCCCGCAGACATGCGTGCGGTGGAAAAAGCCCAGCAGATTCTGCGTGAACGGTTTCCGCTGCTGGCGGAAGAAGATGTTCAGGCTCTCCCCAGACAGCTTTCTGACCCCTTCATTAAAAAATACAGATCCATTTTATTTGTGGCAGAAGACGGACGCGCCAACGTACGCGGATTCGCCCTGCTTTGCCATTTTACAGACCTGCACTTCTGCTATCTGGATTACATCTCTGTAAGCAGTAAACACGGTGGTGGCGGCATTGGCTCTGCCCTGTATGAACGCATTCGCGAAGAAGCACGGGCGCTGGGCGATACTGCGCTCTTTTTTGAATGCCTGCCCGACGACCCCGCTTTATGTGCCGATTCCGCAACCCTCAAAGAAAACGCGGCCCGTCTGAAATTTTATGAGCGCTACGGCGCACGCCCGATCATCGGCACAGCATACGAAACACCTTTGAAAGAAGGAGACGACTGTCCGCCGTATCTGGTGGCAGATCCGCTGGGCGGTTCATTCAATGTATCCAGAACCAAAGCCCGCAAAATCGTGCAAGCCATCCTGACCAGAAAATACAAAGGAACATGCTCGCCGGAATACACCGAAATGGTGGTGCAGTCCTTTTCTGATACACGCATGCAGTTGCGCGAGCCGCGATATAGCACCAAAGCCGAAGGCACTACCGGTTCGGCGAAACCGGCAAAAGTAAGCAGCGACCTGCGTATAGTCATGGTTGTTAACGACAAGCACGACATCCACCACATCCGTGAGCGCGGGTATGTGGAGTCACCGGTACGAATAGCAAGCATACGTAAAGCACTACTTGCCACTAACCTGTTTGAAGAAGTTCCTGTACAGCACTATTCCGAAGCGCACATCACTGCCGTGCACAGCAAGGAGTACGTTAGCTACCTGAAAAAAATGTGTTCGCGCCTGCCTGAGGGGAAGTCGCTGTATCCATATGTGTTTCCCATACGCAACGCCTCCCGCCCGCCGCGAGAACTGCCTGTTCGGGCAGGCTATTATTGCATAGATACTTTTACGCCGCTAAACGCAAACGCATTTCTTGCCGCAAAAAGAGCTGTGGACTGCGGGCTGACAGCAGCCGGTCATCTGCTGGAAGGCAGAAGGCTTGCCTATGCTCTGGTCCGCCCCCCCGGGCATCATGCGGAACATGCAGCTTTTGGCGGATTCTGCTACTTCAACACCGCAGCAGTGGCAGCGCAGCATCTGGCAGCGTTTGAACGGGTGGCTATACTCGATGTGGACTACCACCACGGCAACGGCACCCAGAATATTTTTTACACGCGAAGCGATGTTCTTACAGTATCCATTCATGGGCACCCGCGGTTTGCTTATCCGTACTTCAGTGGTTTTTCTGAAGAAACAGGAGAAGGCGAAGGGACAGGATACAACAAAAACTTTCCCCTGCTGGAAAAGGTAGATGGTCAGCAGTACGCCAATGTGCTGAAACGCGCACTTGACTGCATACGCGACTTCAAACCGACATTTCTTATTATCGGGCTGGGGCTTGATCCCGCCAAAGGCGACCCCACAGGCACATGGAGCCTGACAGCAAAGGATTTTGCCCATAACGGAAGGCTTATCGGCAGACTGGGACTGCACACGCTGGTCATTCAGGAGGGCGGCTACCGCATCCGTTCTCTGGGAGTAAACGCACGGAACTTTTTCACTGGGCTGTACGAAGGAATGACAGAGACATTGCGTCAGTAACTGCCTTTGCACTTGTATCATCAGACACTACTGCGCCACACCGCCAGAACGTAATGGAACCTGTGCTTCATCGTAAGTACAGGTTCCAATATTTTTAACTCCCCAAATTACCTGTCATTGCTGCATAGAATTGCTTTCAGACAGGGTATTCCCCCAAAAAAGGGCATTAAGCGGACAATTAATTATTCACACATTGTCCTCCGGCGTTTTTTATTGCAATGTCTGAGTGAACACTTACAGTAAAGCCAGCAGCTCCGACATACGGGTATCGCTCCACCGCTAACAGGCAAATATCAACTCAGGCACCCGCATGGCAGAGCAAAGGAGAGTAAGCATGCTCGACCAGTCCGGAATATCACTCACCGCCGTACTTATCCCGTTGCTTTTCGGCATCGGCGGTGCCGCTATTGCAGACTACAAAGGACGCAGGGCCCTTTTATGGTTTGTCATTTCGTTTTTCCTGCCGTTTATGGTGCTTGTCCTGCCCTTTTTAAAGCCCATAGTATTGCCCAACGGACGCTGGCGTGAATGCCGCCACTGCGGCGGTCTGATTAAAGCCCGGGTATCGGTGTGCCCGCACTGCCAGTGCGATCAGGAAACCAAAACATGCTGTGAAGCGAACGGCAAAAACGAATAGAGCAGACTTTTCTGCTTTTTTTTGCATAGTTCGCCGCTTTTCGCGGAGGGAAGGTAGCAACGCAAAGTTATGCGCCAGCCACCAGCTACAAACTAAGTTGCCCTTCGCGCTATCCCCCTAAAAATCAAATAAAAAACACGGCCCTGCGAATACAGAAGGCCGTGTTTTTTTGTTTATATCTTCCGTACCTGTCTGCTTGCGCAGCATGCCGGAACTGCGGCGGACAACTTACCGGTTGTCGTGCACAAAGTTGTTCATACCGTTGGTATTATTTTGTCCGTCAAACAGACAACTGATTCCGCCTTTTCCCATACCATGGCCTCCATGGCCATTTCCATGTCCGTAACCGTACCCATGCCCGCCGGCATAAGCCACAACGCCCACAGCAAGAATTCCTAACACAGCCACAACAGTGATAATTGACGTAATCTTCATTTATATTCTCCTTAATAAAATCGTATGGAATTATGCACTACGCAAACCAATTACAACATTCCAAAGCAACAGCCATGCCATATACATACCCATATGAATTACTTTGGAAAAATATTTTACATCTTCAGATATGTATAAAAAATTAACACAAATAAAAAAATTCAATGCATAAAAATTATACAACCTGAACAATCTGTCCAGGTTCGATACAGCATCACGTTGCTGCTTCCCAATTGTACACCGATGACTGTATCGCTGCAGTTGAAATAAGCAGCGCTCGTTGACAACACCAGTCAACACCAGTACACGCATACAGGTTTACATATCAAGCTCGGCATCCGCATTACAGAATATAAGGAGAGCTTTTGAAAAAGCTTCTGTGCACTTCATTAATCATGGTGTCTTTACTGGCAGGATGCAGTAAGAGGGATTTTTACGGAGCAGCATTTCCGGCAACTCTTCTTGTTTTATCTCCTGTCGCGCTTGTAACTACTCCTTTTGTACCAGACAGCGGCCCGACTTTGGCCGAATCCTTCCCTGACGATATCCAGACACGCCGGATGGCCCGGGCAGCCGCCCAAGGCGATATTAAAACAATCGACAGACTGGTTACTGAGGGAGCCGATGTAAATGCCAGAGGAGCACATAATGCCACCGTACTCATGTGGACTCTGCATAAACGTAACATGAAAGGCTTCAAGCACCTGCTTTCGCTTGGTGCAAACCCGAACGTTGAGTGGACTCTCCAGTCAGACGAGTTCCGGCATGCATGTTCTGTAATGCACACAATCCATGCCGAATATCTGCAAGCAGCTCTTGCTGCCGGCGGCAATCCAAACCTTGAATGTGATGGTGAAAGGCCGATGACGCATCACATTTTTTTCAACTCCACTCCTGTATTGAAAATGTTGACCGACCATGGTGCCGAACTTGATTATATGACCAAATACAATCGCTATGCATTACATATGCAGCCGGCAGAGAAGCGTATGAATCAACGCACGTTATGCTGGAAAATGGCGCGGACTACACGCTGGCAGGCCCTGAAGGCGAAACATTGCACGGCATCATGCAAGACGATTTTAACAGGATACTGGACGAAAAAAAGCACTGGATGGGAGATAGTCAGCGACTATGGTTCTGGCGCTGTGTCCTGTTTATGGAGAAAAGGGGATATATTTTCCAAAAAACACCTTATGCTATCAAGCTGCAACGGGCAGCTGCCCCCAAAATTTCAAAAGAGGCAGCCGTAGAGTTTGAAAAACAGCACCCGTTTCCGTGATCATTACCTCTCTGGCTGCAAGACTTTCATGCACACTCTGACAAACCTGACACATATGCAAAAAACAACGCCTCTGATTTTGGTTATCTTTCTGCTCTTGCTGACTAATCTTGCAGCGTTCGCCGCGGTGCCCCGAAAGCCGCTGGTAGAAATGAGCGTTAAGGAAATGTTTCCTGACAATGAGCAGCTTCAGCAATTGGCCCTTGCGGCAACTGCGGGCGATACCCGAAAAATGGACGAACTGGCAGCCGCAGGAACAGACGTTAATGCCGTCGGTACCGATGGAGCCACAGTCGCATATTGGGTCACCGAGCACCCGAATCCGGATGGCTTTAAAAAACTTTTAGAGCTGGGGGCCAACGCAAACAGCATATGGAGAACAGACAGCGGAACCATATCTTCACTTGTACATTGGACAGTAACCAAAACCGCAAACGCAGAGCTTGATCTCAACTACCTGAAGGCAATTTTTGAAGTTGGCAAAGGAGATCCGAATCTGAAATTGCCGGGAATTGGCACATTACCCATAGAGGGGGCTCTTTTCGCAAATGATGAGGCTGTATTCAAACTGCTTATCGACAGTGGAGCAGACATTCATCGCAAAGGCAGTCAGAATGCTTCACTTGTTGATATGGCAGGAGGGCTAGGCAACTTCAGGCTGGCATTGCACCTGCTGGAGCAGGGTGTTGACTACGCATGGAACGACGCAAAAGGACACAGTTTTGTTTCTAACATACGCAGCAATTTTACTGGCACTCCCCGCCATATGGTCACAGACCCGCACGATGGGCAATATATGTGGTTCTGGCGCTGTGTTGATTTTCTTGAAAAACGCGGGGAGTACTTAGCCATTCCTGCAGAGTTAGAACGTCCGCAGCATCTGGATGATACACCCGCTACGTCTTTTTTTGATGGGACAGGGCAGAAAACGCGTACCCAGAAAGTATTTCTCTATGAAATGGGCCTTACGTACCCTGCCCCGTTTTGGACCCATCAGTTCGGAGCGACAGAGAATCTGCAACAGCACTTCAAAAGCCTTGGTAATGAACGCATATACGAATTTACGCCCATAGGGCAATCTCTGGACAAATGGGACAGCTATCAGCTCATAAAAGGTTTTTCTTTACCGCAGACGTCTTTCACAGCCTTTGTAGAATCAGCAGATACATACTTTACCGGACAGTGCGGAGAAGAAATACATTTTGAAGTGATTCAAAAAAAGCAAGATCAGCAACTCCTGCACGTGCGTTGTACAGCGCAGCAGACAGAAGGATTTCTCTTTCTTGGAAAATATCAGAATACGTTTGTTATGGTGTATCAGGCATGGCGCCTGTCTGCTGTCGCCAACCCTGAAAAAACAAAAGCCAGAGTTTTATCCGACATGCAGCTGATAACAATGGAAAAAGGATTCAGCCTTTTCGATTAACCAAAGCGTTTCAGTCAGCACGGCATCGCGTTGAAACCGTAAATAGGTGTCTGAATCAGCGTACAGCCTGTTTCCATATAAATTTTATTAATAATTTTAAACAAAAACCGGAGACACACTCAATGAAAAGCAGCACGGGGAGAGGCAGCATAATGGCAGTCGCCGTTCTTCTGACAGCCTTCATCGGCTTGACGCCAGCGCCAGCCAAAGCGGAAGAACCGGAACCAAAAATTATGCAGACCATTAAGTTATATGAAGGAGTCTTAAAATTCCCCCCTCCTCTCTGGATAAAATCAACAAAAGAGTTGGAAGACTTCAAGGCATATCGCCAGTAAAAAAATAACAGCTTTGTGTTTGAGCAAATTCCAAAGGATCAGGAGTTCAAGTCGTGGACCAATCTCTACGGCGTTTATGCCTGGCAGCTGCCGGAGTACGACATACAACGCTTTGCCGTAGAATCGCTCAATGCTCTTGCCATGGGATGCAAAGCTGAACCGGAAATTGGACAGATAGAAGCCGAAAACGGCCTTATAGTGCGTTACCATTGCAACGAGCTGGAAGATACGTTGGTAGTAAACGGCAACAACGCTGAAAGCGCTTTTCTGTTTATGGGGCAGGCAGGACAGAGTTTTGCCAAAGTGTATATGTCATGGCGTGGAAAAGCAGAAGACATCGACACTGAAAAGTGGCCGCTGACTGAACAAGTGCAGGCAGACGCCATCAACCATATGAAGGTAATCTATTACTTCAAAGCAAAATAACCTTTGCCGGATTGAATAACAAAAAACGGCCCGAATTGTTCGGGCCGTTTTATTACATCTATAAAAAGTTAGCAGTCCACTACACTGTCACGTCTACTAAAAAAGTCTTGGGCAACCAACTGTGCAGACAGGACTTCTTTACGCCACCCCGGCAAAATTTTCTAACATGCATCTCTTGCTACCAACAGACCTGTCGTGCAGCACGATTTCCCGTTTCCGCTAACTGTCGCTTCTGCCG
This sequence comes from Oleidesulfovibrio sp., assembly GCF_047973035.1. Taxonomy (NCBI): domain Bacteria; kingdom Pseudomonadati; phylum Thermodesulfobacteriota; class Desulfovibrionia; order Desulfovibrionales; family Desulfovibrionaceae; genus Oleidesulfovibrio; species Oleidesulfovibrio sp. The sequence goes on along the minus strand of NZ_JBKEBF010000046.1, from coordinate 20,650 downwards.
TATACGTCCTCAAACCTGACGATATCATCCTCGCCCAGATAGCTTCCGGTCTGAACTTCAATAAGTTCCAGATTCACTTTACCCGGATTTTCCAGACGGTGCACGGTACCCAAGGGCAGGTAAGTAGATTGATCTTCACTCAAAAGAATCTGCTCGTCACCTTTGGTTACAAGGGCTGTCCCCTTTACTACGATCCAATGCTCCGAACGGTGGTAATGCTTCTGCAACGAAAGGGTTTGTCCGGGGTACACTGTAATGCGCTTCACCTGATAGCGGCCACCGAGATCAATCCCTTCGTAGTTCCCCCACGGACGGAATACCTTGCAGTGGGACTCTGCTTCTTCCCGATTCGTCTTTTTCAGGGCATTAACAATTTTTTTAACATCCTGAACTCTATCAAGGGGAGCGGCCAGAATCGCGTCTTTTGTTTCCACAATCGCTATGTTTTCCAGCCCGAACGCGGCAATAAGGCGGTTGGTAGAGTGCAGGTAACAGCCCTGAACTTCTTCTGCGACAACATCGCCGATGCATACGTTGCCCTTGGCGTCTTTCTGCAAAACTTCATGCAAAGCTGACCATGACCCGACATCACTCCAGCCGCAGGAAAGCGGCACAACAACGGCTCTCTCCGTCTTTTCCATCACGGCATAGTCAATGGAATCGGAAGGACAACGTTCAAAAGCCTGCGCTTCAAGGCGCAGGAAATCCAGATCATGGCGGGCATCATCAAACGAACGACGGCAAGCGTCTACCATTTCAGGCGCAAACCTCTGTATTTCTTCCAGGTATACTGAAGCACGGAACATAAACATACCACTGTTCCAGAGGTACGCTCCCGAGTCCAGATACTGTTGCGCCGTCTCAAGATCAGGTTTTTCTACAAATGCCGCCACGTTAAAGGCAGCGTCTGAACCTGTTCGGGACTCGCCTTTTTTAATGTACCCGTATCCGACCTCCGGCTTGTCAGGAGTGATACCAAAGGTAACCAGCGCCCCCTTGTCTGCCCACTCACGACCAACCTGAGTTGCTGCAACAAATGCAGGAGCATCATTAATATAGTGGTCTGCAGGCAAAACCAGCAAAACAGGATCGTCTCCATTCCGCATTGCAGCCATCGCCGCAACAGCAACTGCAGGAGCTGTATTTCTGCCAACAGGTTCCAGAATGATATTGCTCGCTGCAATACCTATGTCGTGCAACTGGGAAGCAATGGTAAAACGGTAGTGTTCGTTAGTAACCACAATAGGTGCGACGCCTTCTGCCGCCTCTCTGGCTCTGCTTGCCGTTATCTGCAAAAGCGATGAATCTTCGCCGAGCATGGGCATAAGCTGCTTTGGAAACAACTTACGCGAAAGAGGCCAAAGGCGTGTACCTGAGCCGCCGGAAAGAATAACGGGAGTGATCAACTAACTTTTCTCCGTAGTTAAAACATGCCGCATCCCTTGGTCGGAAAACGCACCAAGAGTCTAGTATCTGATACCGCTTGGGCTACCCTAAATCATGCTTGCTGGTCAATCCTGAGATGGCAGGAGCTATGGTGACAACAAGAGTAACGGCAACCTAGCCAGATTAATCATACCTGAAACATTATTTCTTGGGCTTGCTACCATAATTAAAAGAACTAAACAGAGAAGAGTGTCAAACGCCATACATACTAGCATAGCTAACGACGATATTCACGAACAACTCATCCATCTTAGTAACCAGTCGCGCCCCAAAGACAGCGGCGTGGAAAAACGTTCAAAATAACCAGCAACTCGTGCAGAATGGCACAGAGAAGGTTAACGGCGGAGATGCGGATCGTGAAGGGCACTCATCGCTGACGAGGTGTTTGAATATATCGGGTGCTCATCTTATGGACTGTTAATCCCTTTAACCTACCCCGAAAGGCAAATTCTCTACTTTCCCCGATACAGATTAGAAGAGACTTATATCCTTTTGAAATTCCTACTTTTGAGGATCATTATTTTTCGGAGGAGTAACCGATAGAAGCTGAGGGATGTGTGCACACGACCTTATCCGCCTAACAGTCCTACAACCGGATTTCCGGGCTTAATGCAATTGCGCAACTCCTCCTCAACTACATCACAAAACGCGGAAACACTTTGTTCCAGCGCACTGTTGTTCTCAATACACACAAGGCGGGGATGTCGGATTCCATACTCGCTGCCGCGCCGCAGACGCTCTACAATCTCCCCTTCGCCCTCCCTGCCACGCAGGGAAAGACGCTGCGCCAGCACGACGGGAGATGCCGTCACAAGCACAGGGACTAGTTCGGGATACCGCAGCAGGGCCTCTTGAAAATAAGCACGGGAACCGTTGACCACCACGGTAAAACCATTGCTCATCCAGTCATCTATCTCGCGGCCGATGCCATACAAAAGACCGTGGCTGGCCCAGTTCATGGCAAAGCATCCGCACCTGAGACGTTTCCAGAACTCTTTTTCGCTCAGTGCAACATGGTTCTCACCGTCCGATTCCGGCGGACGGGTGATATACCGGTGTGCAAAGGCTGCGTTGCCCCCTCCAAGGCGAATTCTGGCTTTCCGCAGCACACTGTCCTTGCCTGCACCGGAAGGCCCGACAACATAGATGAGTCTTCCCCGCATCACGCATCTCCTTTCAAGGCAAAGCGTTCGGACAGACGAAAGGGCCTGCTTCTGTCTTCCTGCACAAATAGGCAGATTTCTCTGACCGTCAGCGGTGTTTTCAAGTATGCCCGCAACAGCTGCTCCAGCCTGTCCCTGCAGGAGTGGCGCTGCCTCTCTTCCAGATTACCGGTCAGAGTCATATGAAAACGGAAATCTTCCAGCACAAAAGGATATCCGAAACGGCCCAGCAGCCGTTCCTGCCGTCCGGAAAGCCCCTTGGACATGTGTCTGGCGTGGTCATAATCGGATAGTGGTGCGCGGAAGATGTCCAACTCCCGTAAACAGATGGCATGCAGACGCGCAAGTCGGGATGAGTCCGTAGCAGGCAGCAATGCCAGAAACCGGTTTAAAAAGCTGATTCTGAGCGGGCCGACCTCAAAAGGGACAAGAGTCGCCGCCAAAGCCTTCATGCCGCTGCGCAGCGCTTTTTCATCCTGTTCGGGGTGCAGCTCGAAAGGAGCCTTAAGCGTGCCATGAAACCCGTAATGACGCGGGGCGGCCACCAGTTGTCGATACTCATCATCACCAAAGCCCTCAGGCGCGTTACTGCGCACGCGCTGAGGCGCTTCCGCTGTCCTGCCAAGCCAGTCAACACCCAGCCGGTCCAGCATGGATTCCTTTTCCGGCGCAACATACACGGCATACCGGGGTTGGTTCATTGTTCCCGTCATTGTCTCATCCTCGCTAGAGCAGGCGCTCTCCGTTACGCCATACACCGCGCACTACAGGCACATCGTCTACAACGCGCACCCTGACAACATCCGCCCGTTTGCCCAGTGCAATTTCACCCCGATCATCCAGCTTCAACAATCTGGCAGGGTTGGATGTGACAGTGGATAACGCGTCCTGCAACGGCACCCCGAGGTCCGAATGCAGTAAAAAGGCACCATGCAACAGGCTGGCGGGCACGTAATCGGACGACAGTATATCCAGCAGTCCTTCCGCAGCCAGAGTACGGGCGGATACGTTGCCGGAGTGCGAGCCTCCGCGCACCACGTTGGGTGCACCCATGACAATCCCCAGCCCCTTGGCGCGTGCAGCGCGCGCGGCCTCCATGGTGGTGGGGAATTCGGAAATGGTTATGCCGCAGGCAAAGGCCTCGGCAACATGCTCCTCAGTCGTGTCGTCATGACTGGCCACGGGAATGCCCCTGTAACTGCACAAGGCGAGCACAGCTGCGCGATGCTTGTCAGCAAATTCAACCTGCTCCGTTTTCAAGCGATCTATCATGGACTGAAATTCGGTCTCGGGCATATCTTCCACCCGGTAATATTCCTTGTACTTGTCCAGATTGCGAAATTGGCGCTGCCCCGGCGTGTGGTCCATGAGCGACACCAGTCGTAAATTCTCCTCTTCCGCATACGGTTCAAACATATCCAGCATGTGCTGATCACATATTTCGCAGCGCAGGTGCAGCAGATGGTCCGCTCGCAGCACATCCTTCTTGCGGGCATCACGAATAGCCTCAATAGACATGGAAAGAAGCGTACGACGCATATTGCCCTCATTGAGCTGGCCGCAACACACGCTGTCCAGCACAGTGGTGATGCCTGCTCCTACAACTTGCGTATCATGCGCTAGCAAAGCTGCCAGACGGGACGGCCACAGCACCCCCGGACGAGGCTGGAATTGCGTTTCCAGGTGGTCGGTATGCATCTCAATCAGACCGGGTATAATATAATCTCCACGCATGTCCTCAGCACAATGGGAGGAACCAGCGTGTATGTCAGCAATAAGTCCGTCCTGAAGGCAAAGGGAGCCTTCCGTCACCCCTTCGGGCGTGACGATGCGAGCGTTGGTCAAAACGGTCTCTGTATTCATGCGACTTGCTCCGTTGCAATCATGGTATGAACGCGGTCGGCCACTGCCTCCCGCACCTCGTCATCGTGAAAAATGCCCACCACCGCAGCCCCGCGGGCCTTGGTCTCACGGATAAGTTCCACCACTACAGCGCGGTTTGCTGCATCCAGCGAGGCAGTGGGCTCGTCCAGCAGCATGACAGGGTAATCCACGGCAAATCCACGAGCGATATTTACCCGTTGCTGCTCGCCGCCGGAAAAGGTGGCCGGTGCGAGACTCCACAGGCGGTGGGGAATATTCAACTTGCCCAGCAATTCAGCGGCCCATACTTCGGCCTCTGCCGCATTGCCGGTCAGTTCGCGCCGCGCCGCAGCCACCAACTCAAATGTTGGCACACGGGGTATGGCACGCAAAAACTGGCTCACATAGCCCACGGTATGTTTGCGCACCTGCACCACCAATCTGGGATCAGCGCTAGCAATATCTACCATTTCACCCTTATGCCGGATGCGGATGGCTCCTGAAACAGGCTTGTAGTTGGCATACAACGAACGCAGCAGGGTGGATTTTCCCGAGCCGGAACGCCCGTGCAGAGCAACACACTCTCCGGCGGAAACGGCAAGGTTGAGTCCCTCGAAAACCTGCAGTTGCGCCCCGCCCTGATTATGCAGGACAAAGCGTTTGCTCAAGCTTGATACTTCGATCATAACAGTCATCTGTTTCTTCCTTGTCACGGCATTGCGACTTCGTTACGGCTGCATGTTTGCTTCCTGCCCCTGCGGGCCTACCTTTCTGAATTGAGGCTTTCAACTCCCGCTACCCCTGCAGAATGGAGGAAACCAACAGCTGCGTGTAGGGATGATGGGGGTCGTCCAGTACCTGGTCGGTGAGACCGCTTTCCACTACACGACCCTGCCGCATGACCATAAGCCGGTGGGCCAGCAGGCGTGCAACGGCAAGGTCATGCGTGACAAGGACCACGGCAAGCCCCATCTCGGCGGTCAGCTTGCGCAACAGGTCCAGCAGTTTGGCCTGCACGGAAACATCCAGCCCGCCCGTGGGCTCGTCCATGAACACAAGGCGCGGGGCGGAAACAAGGTTGCGGGCAATTTGCAGACGCTGCTGCATGCCGCCGGAAAAAGTGGCAGGCAGATCGTCAATGCGGACGGCATCTATCTCCACTCTGTCCAGCCAGCGCAACGCCTTGGCGCGTACATTGCCGTAATGACGCATACCTATCCCCATAAGGCGCTCGCCGATGTTGGCTCCCGCGCTCACATTACGCCTCAGACCGTCACGCGGGTTCTGATGCACAAACCCCCACTCCGTACGCATAAGCATGCGCCGCAGCGGTTCGGGCGAGGAATGCACATCACACTCTTCCCCACTTGCATTCCGGGCACTACGGTACAACACGCGCCCGGCGGTAGGTGAAATTCTGCCTGCAATGCAGTTGAGCAACGTGGATTTGCCGGAACCGGATTCCCCCACAATGCCAATGATTTCTCCCGGCCACAGGTCGAAAGAGACATCCAGACAGCCTGCGCGGTCGCCATAGAATTTACTCAAACCCTGCACGCTGAGCAGAGGCCGGTTTTCAGCCATAACACTTTCTTCCGGATAGCTGCCTGCAAGCTGCTGTGTTGCACTACTCATTGCCTGAGCCCTCCATAGAGTTGGCTGCCATCCCCATGGGCCCGACACAACACGCCTCACGCCTTCTACGGCAGTAGTCGCTGTCGGAGCAGACGAACATGCGCCCACCCGCATCATCCAGAATAATCTCGTCAAGGTAGCTGTCCTCCGCACCGCACAGACCGCAGCATGCATCCCATCGCTGCACCTCGAAAGGATGATCTTCGAAATCAAGGCTCTTCACCGTAGTGTAGGGCGGAATGGCATAGATCCGTTGCTCGCGGCCTGCTCCGAAAAGCTGAAGCGCGGGGCTGTTATCCATCTTGGGATTATCAAATTTGGGAATGGGCGAGGGGCTCATCACATAACGCTGTGCCACGAGCACGGGGTAATCAAAGCTGGTGGCTATGCGCCCGTGCCGAGCAATGTCTTCATAGAGCTTTACATGCATCACGCCGTATTCCTCATGCGCGTGCATGGCCCGCGTTTCCGTCTCACGCGGTTCCACCCAGCGCAGGGGCTCGGGAATGGGCACTTGATAAACCATGATCTGCCCTTCCTTCAGCGCCTGCTCAGGAATACGGTGGCGGGTCTGGATGATAGTGGCCTTCTGCGTATCTTCGGTGGTGCACACGCCGGTGGTGCATGCAAAAAAGCTGCGTATTGAGACGGCATTGGTGGTATCGTCCGCACCCTGATCAATGACCTTGAGCACATCCCACCTGCCGATGACTGATGCCGTCACCTGAATTCCCCCAGTACCCCAGCCGTAGGGCATAGGCATTTCGCGGCTGGCAAAGGGAACCTGATATCCGGGAATGGCCACCGCCTTGAGCAAGGCACGGCGCACCATGCGCTTGGTCTGCTCGTCCAGAAAGGCAAAATTGTATCCGGAATCGTTGCCCCCGCGGGCCGGTTCACCGGTCATATAGCACTTCATCAGGCTGCTCCTTTGGCGCTGCGTAGTTGTTCTTCCCGCCGATGTTTGCGCGCTTCCCACTCACAACGCAGGCGGCGCAGAATTTCCAGTTCGCTCTGAAAATCCACATGGTGCGGCAGCTTCAGATGCTCCACAAAGCCCGTCGCTTCCACGTTGTCACTGTGGTAGAGCATGAATTCCTCATCCTGCGCGGGCGCGACGATCTCCTCACCCATCTCGCGGCTGCGTAACGCTCTGTCCACCAACGCCATGGCTATGGTCTTGCGTTCGTTACTGCCGAAGGTCAGCCCGTAACCGCGCGTAAACTGCGGTGGAACATCTTCCGATCCATCGTAGAGAAAAAGTATTTCCGCCTCAGTCAGCTGCAGTTCGCCAATGCAGACCGCAAAACCCAATTCTTCCGGCACCAGTTCCACCTCCACCGCGCCGATACGGATTTCTCCGGCAAAGGGATGCCCGCCGGAACCGCGAAACCCGCGTTGCGTGGAATAGCCCATAGCCAACAGGAAGCCTTCATCCGCACGAGCAAGGTTTTGCAGGCGTATGTCACGCCCCGCCGGCAGGTTGAGCGGCGCACGGGTCAAGTCTCCCACGGGCAGGGCATCATCCGCTTCGGATACGCCCGCCGCTTCCATGAGCCTGTCCATTCCCGCAAGGTCGCTGACACGCGGGGCCATGCCGTCTCCGGCATCTTCCGCCCGCTCCGGCGAGCCGGGGTTTGCCCCTTCTTCAAGCAGACTGAAATCCAGCAGGCGGTGGGTATAATCGAAGGTCGGACCCAACACCTGCCCGCCCGGCAAATCTTTGAATGCGGCAGAGATCCGGCGGCGTAAACGCATGGCCGTGCTGTCCACCGGCTCGGAAGCACCGAAGCGCGGTAACGTTGTACGATAGGCCCGCAACAGGAACACAGCTTCAATCACGTCTCCGCGCGCCTGCTTCAGCGCCAGAGCAGCCAGTTCGGGGTCATAGAGCGAGGCCTCGGCCATCACCCTGTCCACGGCCAGTGAAAGCTGAGTGCGTATCTGATCAACGCTCAGTTCCGCAACAGCGGTATCCCCGCGGCGTTCATGCGCCAGATAGGCATGTGCGTTGCGGATGGCTTTTTCGCCTCCCTTGACAGCTACATACATGCGAACGGTCCCCTTACGGTTACGGTTCTGGGCAGGCAGGCAATGGCCTGTGGTGCGCAAAGCACAACATCAAAACCCATGGGAAAAAGGACGCGGTTAAGGGCAAAGGCTTCCCAAAAGCCGCGGGCAAGGCCGCAGACGTGCAGCCTGCGCTCCCCCCTGATGCCGGGGCCTTCCAGTCTGAGAAGGTCCGCGCCTTCGCCCCCGGTTCTGGTAGCATTGCCCAGCGATACCACCTGAATGATCAGCGTGGCGGATCTGTCCGGATAACTTTCCGTGCCCACGGGAAAGGCTGCCAGATCAGGCAGTTCCATACCATTACGGAAGGCTGCAAAGGCGATGCCGTCTCCCCCGTTCTCTGAAGAGCGTTCCGGCGCGGCGACAATGGGGCAACCGCAGTGAAAACGCAGCCAGTTGGGCACATCATCCGAAAAGCCTGCAAGACAGACGGGAGTTTCATTATCGAAGAGGCTCAGGCAGACGGCAGCACCAGCGGAGCCGAGCCCCGCAGGGTGCTGCGCAGGTCCAGTCAGCGGCAGAACCAGTCCGGGACGGGACATGGCTTCCAGCACTATTCTGAAGGTATCTCCCGCGTCATGCACCGGATCGACAAAGCCGGAAAGAATGGTCTGTTGTTGCATCAATCCTCTCCCCGCACGATGGTAAAAAAGTTGACCCGCGTGGCAGCCGCACATCCGCGTTCGGCAACGTTGCGCGCCTGCCGGATTTGCACCAACGGGGCGAGCACCTCGCGCTTTAACCTGTCCCGCAGCCCTTCATCCTGCAGCAACGCATCAAAAAGGGCAGCCAACTCCGCGTGACGGGCATCCCGTCCGGCCACGTAAGCGTGGCCCACTCTGCCTCCCTGCTGAACAGCGCAACGAGTGACAGTCACCTCGCCAAGGTTGAAGCGCTGCCCTTTACCACAGGCCCTGCCCCTCACCATGACGAGGCCGGTTTCCGGCCTGCGCAGAAAGTTGTATTCCACCGAAATGGACGCGGCTGCCCAAGCATCTTCCAAAGCCTGTCGGGGAGCACAGGCAAGAATACCCATCCAGCGTCGACGTTCATTGCTGCTTACCCGTGTGTGTGTCATATATCCGAACCTTCACCATCCGGAGCAGTTATCCAGATGCTCAACAAGTTATTGTAACAAAAATGCCTGCCAACCTTCACAGAGCGGGCATATGCAATAGACGCTCAATTACTGCTTACCTATGCGTGCGACCACATCCCGGAAGCCTTCGGGATATGTCCGAAGCTACGGATTGGAGGTCTGTATGGAACTGGAACGTGGGAAGGGTCTTACGCTCTGGAGACAGATTCAGAAAAACCTTGAACAGGACATTCTTGACGGCACGTTCCCACCTGGAGAAAAGCTGCCGCCGGAGCGCCTGCTTGCGGAGCGCTTTGCCGTGAATCGCCACACCTTGCGACAAGCCCTGAACAACCTTGTCCGCAAGGAACTGGTGCGGGCCGAGCAAGGACGCGGCTACTTTGTCCGCGAGGACATGGTGCGCTACGCCCTTGCACACAGGGTGCGCTTTCGGGAGAATCTTTCCCGCCAGCATCGGGAAGCCGCAGAAGAGCTGCTTGATTGGGAACTTGTACAGGCAGAACGACGCACAGCCGAACACCTGATGGTTCACCCCGGCACGCCGCTCGTACGTATGCGCACGGTAGGCAAGGCCGACGGGCTGAGTCTGTGCGTCTCCAGCCATTACTTTTCGCAGCAGCGTTTTCCCGACATCAACCTTATTTACGGCAACACCGGTTCCATCACCGCCACATTTCGCCACTTCGGCATCACTGATTACACCCGCATGCAGACCCTCATCACAGCCCGCATGCCTAACGCGGCAGAGGCCCGCCTGTTGCAGCAATCGCGCAGCAAGCCCGTGCTGGAGTTGGAGTCCGTGAACGTTGACGGCGCAGGCACGCCCATTGAATACGGGAGATGCATCTGGGCTGCCGACCGGGTGCAATTCATCGTAGACACCTGAGATCACGAGGGAGTCCTCCCTAGATGAACTTGCGGCGCAGAATGCCGCAGGCGTAATCGATAACAACCACGGTGAGGATTACCATGATCATCATGGTGCACACCTCGCGGTAGAGATAGCCGTTCAGCTTGTCGAACATGAGAAAGCCGATGCCGCCCGCGCCCACAAAGCCGAGAATAGTGGCACTGCGCACGTTGGATTCGAACTTGAGCAGGCTGAAGCTGACTATGGTAGGCATAACTTGCGGCAGCACCGCAAAGGCCATTACCTGCAACGGACTGGAACCGCTTGCTTCCACCGCTTCCACCTGCCCGGGTTCAATGGCCTCCACAGCCTCACTGATCACTTTACCGAGGTTGCCCAACGTGTGGATGGCAAGTGCCAGCACCCCTGCAAAAGGTCCGAGACCGATGACTGCCACAAAAATGAGCGCCATGACGAACTCGTTGAAACCACGGCAGAAATCCAGCAAGCGACGCACGCTGAACTGGATGACGCGGCGCCCCGCCTTGCGTGCGGGGCTGCTGCCGGGGATGATCAGGCACAGAGTATTGCGTGCTGCCAGCATGGAAAGCGGAATGGATGCGACAAAAGCAAACAGCGTACCCCATATGGCTATGGCCACTGTTTCAACCAGTGCCCGAAAGTACTTACGCAGGTTGGCCATGGCTGTTTCCGGTGGAAAGAAGCCGCCGCGTTTCTGGTCTACAATACGGGCGTATTCATCCTTCACAATAGCGTCGTGCTCCGCCTTGGGCATGGCCGCAAGGCGCTCTTCCGACAACACCTTTGCGCGACGCGTCATTTCCGTAAAATCATTTTCTCCGGCAGCCTGCATCTGTGTGCGCACATCCTGCATGGCCTCTTCCATGGCCATAATGGCAGGCACACGTTTAGCCTGCCGCATGGCGGCCTGCCTGTCGGATTCGTCAACGGTTCTACCGAAGAGGTAGGACACCGCATTTTCACGCTTTGCGTACAGAGCAAAGGGATCAATACCGCACCAGATGTAGGTGACGATCAGGATCAGGGCCGTTGTCAGGCCCAGGCCCCCGAGGAGCAGCTTGCGATCAAGCGGCATCCTCGGGGTGATCTGATCCAATGTCAGTTCCTGAGTCATTGTTTCTTCCTGTGATGTTCAATACGCCGAATTTCCGCTACTTGGGAGCCAGCTGGCTCTTCAACCGTTTCAGATAGCGGATTATGTCGTAAGTCTTGTCGTCGGTAGCCTGATAGCCGCCGTTCTGCAGCTTGCCGAGAACCATCTTGTTGTCGTTGAGCTTGAGCAAAGCCTTGGTAAAAGCGGCCTTCAGGCTCTCCGGCAGATCGGCGCGTGCGGCCAAAGGGGCACCCGGGATAAGTTCGGATGTCCAGAGAATGCGGAAGTCGTCTTTTTCCACCTGCCCCTTCTCGATCATGCGGTCGAGGTCAATATTGTTGGTGGCAACCACTTCGACACCACCGTTCTTCACGGCAAGAATGGACGCGCCGTGAGAACCGGAGAATTTTACTTCCTTGAAATACTCTTCGGGCTTCACCTTCATATCACGGGCAAAAAGCACGTTGGGCACGAGATAACCGGAAGTGGAATTGGGGTCGGTAAAGGCGAACACATGGCCTTTGATCTCGTCCAGCTTCTTGATGGGAGAATCATTGCGCACGATAATCAGGCCGGTATAGCCGGGCTGGCCTTCCTTGTTCAGCTCCAGAGCCAGAGCCTGCGCGTTGGCCTTTTCAGAGGCTTCCACGTAACTTTTTGGGCCGAAGTAGGCGAAATCGATATGCTTGTGCGACATGGCGGTAATGATGCCCGCATAGTCGGATGCGGAGAAGCCTTCCACCTTGATGCCAAGGGCCAACTCCATATGCTCCATCAGGGGCTTGAAGCGTTCCAGAATGTCAGCGCCACCTTCGGTGGGGATGAACCCGATACGGATCTTTTCGGGCCAGTCTGCCTCTGCGGCGAACGCGGGTGCGACAGCCGTAAGCATCATGCAGGTTGCGAGCAGGCCAAGAATGATTCTGCGAAACATAATTCCAATCCTCCGGTTGTGTTTCTTGATAGTTGGTTATGTTGTCTGGCTCCCCCCTGCACTGCTAAGGTCAGGCGGGTATATTCACTTGCTTCAGTCAAGCGGCCAGCATCAGGCACAGGCGTCGAACTTGCCGTAAGCTTCTTCAATGCGCGCACCATAAACATCCGCGATGGCGTCATCGTCGAGGTTGGGGGGGATGGTATCCAGCACAAGAGCGCCCTTGCGCATGCCGACGATGCGCTTGCCGTAGCGGCGGGCAAAATCGATATGGTGCAGGTTCACCAGCACGGGGATGCCCCGTGTTTCGTGAATATCCTGCAAAGTCTGCATCACGGTTTCTGCGCTGTGCGGATCAAGGCTGGCTATAGGCTCATCCGCAAGAAAGACCTGCGGTTCCTGTGCAAGGGCACGGGCAATGGCCACACGTTGCTGCTGGCCACCGGAAAGCGTGTCTGCCCGCTGAAAGGCAAGATCGGCAATGCCCACCTGCTTCAGGCTCTCAAAGGCAACTACTTTCTCCGCCTTGGTAAAAGACCGCATGAGAGACATGCTCAGGCGCAGGGGGCTGCGGTTGAAGCGCAGCCTGCCCACTAAAACGTTTTCCAGCACTGTGAGCCTGCGCACCAGATGGAATTGCTGAAAAATCATGCCCACCTTGCGCCGCACCTGCCGCAGCCTGCCGCCGGTGACCTGCGTGATATCGTCGCCGAACAGGCTCATGGCGCCGCTGGTGGGACGCACCAGCCGGTTCATGCAACGCAGCAGGGATGATTTGCCTGCACCGGAAGAACCAATGATCACCACAAAATCGGTGCGGTTCACGTTGAGGGTAATGTCTTTTACGGCGTGCGTGCCGTTAGGATAAATCTTGTTAAGACCCGCCGTCTGAATGGCAGGCACTTCCTTATGTCTATTAATAGCGATGGGCTTTCCTTCCATGGCTGTTGCTCCTTGCTCCGCGCCTCAGGTTTCAACGCCCTTTCCTAATGAGACGGAAAAGGCCCCTTCGTTTCTTGCTTCTTGATAGGGGGAGATTGTGGACGTTCTGTTACACGCCTGTGGCAGTCGGGACACGGAAGCAAGGAGACTAGACCAATGCATGAATGGTCTACGGACATCAGGCAACTACAAGCAGTTACAAAGCAAGCACGCCAAGTCCATACACAAAGAACATGGTGGCGCTATAAGTAACGAGGAAACGCGACGTATGCCGGGAAGCAATGCGGGAGGGACGGAGTGGTCCATACCAACCGGAAAAGAGGGGGACCATGGTCGGTAACGCGAAAAGGATACTGCCGGACAGGACTACAGAAACACCAGGGTAGACTGCACTAAAGTACAGTATAATTATTAGGAAGATGCCCCTGAGTTTCTTTTTGGAACTTGGCGCACTTTACGCCGTACAGCCAAAAGTACAGCCAGAGGAAAAAACGCGCCGGCTAGGGCCAATGACCCAAGCACCAGCGGTTTGTTGGACCATTCTAAGGATATTATCTCCACAGCTATGGCCGCAACAAAAAACATCTCGAATGTCATAATTCCAGAAGCAGCCCCCACATCCTTGTCCACCTGATCAAGAATCATAGAATTGGCCACAGGCCGAGAAAAACCAACCGAGAACGATATGCAGATCATGGGAAGAGCCATTGTCCATGGGGCCGTACCGCCCAAAATATGCATGAGCAAACCTGATCCCATGATTGTAAGCAGTGAAGAATAGAGAATGCTCAGAGGGTTCAGAGTATTGCACAGCAATGTGCATACAAAAGAGCCGACCATAAACCCCAATGCGTTGATTGCGAAATACACGCCAAAGACCTGCTCTGACATTCCGAATCCATTGATATAAATGTCAGCAGCCCCGCCGATGAAGCCAAAGTGGGGTAACACGACCAGTGCGAAAGCTGTGGCCAGAACCGTAAAGCGTACATTCTTAAATACGGTAATATAACGTTTGGCTACGGAAATAGCGCCACCCTTGGTAAACTCGACCAACGGCTCCTTCAGGCGGTAAACTCCGTAGAAGCTCACTAAGGCGACCAGAATCTGGAACAGAAAAATCCATCGCCATGAGAGGCAGTTAAGAACAACCACGCCCAGTGACGGGGCAATCATGGGACAAAATGTCATGATGACCCCGACATACCCCAATATTTTCTGTCTGTTATGCCCTTTAAATAAATCTTTGGTTAATGCCAAAGACAAGGAAGAAGCTGCCGCTGCCCCCGCGCCTTGAATTGCCCTTGCCCACAGAAATGTAGTGACAGAATTAGCTGTTGCGCATCCCCCGGACCCGAGAATAAAAAGTAAAATTCCCCCCATGAGCACTGGTCTACGCCCAAACCTGTCGGAGAGTGGCCCGTGAATGAGCAGGAATATGCTGAAAGTAGCAAGGAATAGAATCAAAGAGTGACTGACCACGCTATAAGGTACCCCCCAAAGACACTGTAATATGGGAATTGAGGGTAGGTACATATCGATGGCTAAGGGCGGAAAAGCAGCAAGCAGAGAAAGCAAAGCTAGTATAGGCATTATAATGAGACTTAACTTGCAATTACAAATTCATTGCGGTTCAGTTGTTGCCCCTCATCTCGGGGTTTTTGTGTGGTACACGTGTCCCCGCAGGAGGCCGCTTCAAAAATAACAAGGAATACGTTTCACCAATTCCAGACTCTGTGATGCTTTTCCAATCTCACATAGTTTGCACTAGTGACGAGCACTGACTATAGGCTGACTTTGTCTACGACCTCCAGCCTTCGCCGATAGCCCATGTTTTTAGCAAAGAGTATTGCAAGCACCCTCCTACTGCTCTATCATCTAATTGAGATACACTGCCTCTTGTCCTTTCACTATTCTTAGTAACTTTTCCGGACTATACTTACAACACCATTAGCAACTCTCTCTTTACCCTGTGCCTTCCACATAGGAATTTTATTGGCGTGGTATCAGCTCAAAAAACAGTATCTACAGAGATACCAAAACTACACGCGTTTAGTACGATGCTACTATTTATCTAAAAACAGTACAGTGGTGCCTGCGCTAATGATGCGTCTCTGATTAACTTATTTAATTGTTCGGAAAACGGCATTAGCGCACCGTTATACGAAATCAGGGGGAAATGGCTCAAAAGTGCTTTTTCCACAAATTGCGCGATATCCTCTGCCAATTGCACTTTGTATTGTTCTGGCGCTGTGAGTAATTCCTGTATTTTTTTTGCCAACACTAACCCTGTAGCATCTAATCGAGCTACACTTGCAAGTTCCCACTTCGGGTACGGACAATATGCTTTTTGCAGAAGGTGGTACAAAGAACAGATTGTGGAAGCAAACGTGAACTCTGCCCAGCGTATTCCGTGAATATCCTTCCGCTTTACAAGCCGTGGCAGGTTATACTGTCCACTCTGGCCGGAAATAAAACATCGAGCAGCAAGTTTCTTCAACCGTAACTCTTCCGGGTAAAATCCTTGTAAATGCTTACGCCATGCAGTGAATTCGCCAGCGTTATCAAAAAAGACCTTACCGTTCGTCATCATGGACAAGACTAATTCTTTTTTATTCCACGTCTGCCAACTGTCAGGTTTTTCAGAAAGCCCGGCATGCACATAAAAAAAATCAGCAACCTTGATAACTCCATAACGGAACAAATCAGGAGCCTGCATATTAGATGAAGGCATCCCGTCAAAATCAACAGGCAAATTTTTATACCATGCATGAAGTGCGGACAAAGCCTCTTTGGAAATGGACGAAGAAACCCACAAGCAGAACTGTGGCCCCCAGTCATGGTCTCTGGAAAAAGCGTCGTCAAACCCCCAACACTCAGACCCGGGTCCAACAAGGCCTGCAGCGAGATAAGGCATATATTCAGAAAAATCTTTTTCCAACAAGGGAAGAGCCACGTCCGTAAAGTATTGTTCTACAAGAGACAAGCCTTGCCCATGCTCACAGTTATCCATAAAAAGACCCACCTTTGTCTTTGCAGACACAATACATCGCGAATAGAAATGCTCTTTGCAAACACACAACCAACCTTATCCATGTATCGCTTAGCTAAGCAGCAGGATCATAATTATTCTTAAAAATTGTTTGCATAATCTCGTAGTGCGAAGCTCATCACACGAGTCCACCCTCTACACAGTATATGGTGTGTAACGGATTTCTGAGCTTTCAAGGCAAGCCCCCGGCATACTGCCGGGGGCTTATGTAATGCGCCCACTTTGCTTAAAATAAATCAACTCCCAAATCCCCGCAGCAGAACAGGGGGATTCCTCGTCTCATTAATTAAGCTCGTGTGCTGCACGGGCGAGCAACTCGTCCTGAATATTAGCAGGCAGATCAGTCCAGTAAGCACTGTAACCTGCAACGCGTACCATGAGGTCTGTATACTTTTCAGGATGTTCCTTCGCGGCACGCATCTCCTCAGGGTTCAGAACGTTGAACTGGATATGCTTGCCTTTGTAATCGCTAAAGTAGGTTTTGATCAGCGCAGACAGGTTCCCAGTACCTTCATCACCTTTTAAGGTTGCCGGGGTAAATCTCATGTTGAACAGAACTCCATAGAGTTCATGCTGGTCAATGGCACCTGCCGATTTGATGACAGCGGCCGGCCCATTGATATCAGTTCCCTGAACTGGTGAGACTGCACCATCGGCAAAAGAAGTTCCGGCTTTACGGCCACAAGGCAGTGCACCGGTCTTGGCTCCTGTGCCGCCGTGGAAACCAATGGAATGCGGGGATACTTCGTAGCTACCGCCATCAGTTGCGGGCTGCTTGTGCCAGATTTCTTTAATCCAGTCGTAGACATCGTTTAACAGCTGGTCCACTTCCGAGATGTCATTACCGAATTTCGGGAAGGCCATGCACTTGGCACGCAACTCTTCGTAGCCGACCCAGTCAGCGCGCATGGCATCAAGCATTTCCTGCGGAGTGCATATCGGATTCTCACCAAAAATACCGTGTTTGATCACGTATAATTCATTAGCCACATCCTGCACTGCCACCGGCACAATATACATGCAACTATCTGCATGTTCGGCACCACCCAAACTGCAAACCTGACCACGCTTGATGCAATTGTCAGTGAAGGCGGACATCATCATATCCGGGAAGCTGTCACCATGCTGGAGCTTGCAGGCGCGTCCGCTATCAGTACTGATATCAGCCCAGTTCTTAATCTGCGCCTTATAGGCTTCTACAAATTCTTCATAACTTTGCATTTTTGTGAAATCACCTGTCTTTTCACCCAATTGCGAGTCAGAAAGGTAGTCCCAGCCATTATACATGGTCAATTCAAGTATCCTGCCGTAGCTTGTAACCAGAGGCCAGATAGAGCTGGTCTTGCCGGGGACAGCGTGCAGGGTGCAACCTCCTAAGGCGTAGTTACGGGCTTCTTCAATGGTGTACCCTCGGGCAAGCAGGTATTGTATCGTGGGCTCATCATTAAAGAAGGCAGGAAAGCCCATACCCAATTTAACAAGCTCTAAAGCACGTTTCATGAATTTTGGATTAATCCGCGTATGCCAGCGTACAGAAATAGTCGGGTGCGTCGTCCTTACCCGTTCAGCTGCTTCAAGAAAAGCAAATGAGAGTTCATTAGTGGCGTCATTTCCCTTGGCATCCACTCCACCAATGACACAATTGTGGAAGTGGGACTCACTACTCAAATTCGGAGTCATAACATCGGGCCAAAACTGACGCTTACCCATAAGCTTAACGCGGAAACACTCGAACAATTGAATGACGTACTCATCATCAATTTTTCCGGATTCAATATCGGCCTTGTATTGTGGGTACAGGATTTGGTCTATACGACCATAACCCATCCCAAACGTGCGAGTATCGTAAAAAACAATTAAGATGCCAAAGAAGAGGGACTGCAGTGCCTCCTGATAAGTCTCAGCGGGATGCTCTGGAACTCGATCGCACACACGAGCCATCTCTTCCAGCTCAGCCTTACGGACAGGGTCTTTTTCTTTTGCAGCCATTTCGGTAGCAAGTTCGCGATAACGGTGGGCGTAGTCTATGCCACCCAACAGCATTTCCTTAAGACCTTTCCAGAACTCTTGCCGACGATAGTCTTCATAATTCAGCAGGATATGGTTCTCAAGCTGTTCATCAATATCAGCGATTAAACCGCGAACCCCTTTTTTCACCAGTCGGTCAAGATCAGGACAATTCCAGGCTTTTTCAGCAAACATTTCCGAAACGGTATTTACGATCCAGGAACCAGCCTCACCGATTTTATGTTCAAAAGCGGCTTCTTCCTCACCTCGGGACTTGAGCCACATTTCCTTGCCGCCGATGTCTCTAAAGTATTCACCGATAGCACGACCTTGTTCCATTTGTTCTTCGGATTCCCACTTGAAGAAACCTTTTCGGCCTTCCAACCCGTAGTTATCGATATAGTCAACTATCCACAGGGCAGCCAGATCGGGGTAAAATTCTGGGCCCATCGGCTTAGAGCTGAAATCTCCACAAAGCAACTGATGATCATCAATGCGAATTGGCATCTCTTGAAGAATCTTGCGAACAGCAAAGCCACGTCTACGGAACAAGTGATATCCTTCGGTTTCTTTATAACTATCAACCAAAGCCTGAGCACGTGACATAGACATACTTTGTGTATATCGTAACGGATTCAACTCCTCCCACATGGTTGTTCCACGCGACTTCTCATCGTACATCTTGTATTGTACTTTTGACATTTTTCCTTCTCCTAAGGTTCTCAGTTTAGATTTGATCAATCCTGGTCTTGTTACTGGCTTCTCCCTGTAATTTTCTATTCTCTGCCTCCCCGTTTGCTTAGATTTATATGGCCGTAACCCCTTATCCGCCTCAGAGCTCCGTCCTTTGCGAGGTCGTAGTCTCAAAGGGGCTAAGCTGAAGCAATAATCTCATTGAGTTCTTCAAGATACGCATCGGACTGGCGCTGATAGCGCGGACGCGCGTTCTCGTAGCCCATCTGCATATACTTCTCTTCGCCAAGGCTGTTGTAAGGGAGCAATGTCAAATGCTCGGAAGGAACCAGACCCAATTCTTCCCGTATGAATAGCGCTGTTGCTTGAATATTTTCCCGGCTGTCGTTAAAGCCCGGAATGAGCGGCGTCCTGAAATGGATACACCTGTTATCATCAACTAATTTCTTTGCATTCTCTAAAATCAACTTATTGGAGACACCTGTACCTTCTTTATGTTTTTCATCATCCATGCATTTGAGATCAAATAATATATAATCACAATGCTCAGTAACCTTCTTGACAGTTTTCCAAGGGAAAGCTCCTGTAATCTCAACTGCAGTATGGATCAAATTATCATGTGCAGATTTTAAAATGTTTGCCGTAAAATCTGGCTGCGTTTCAGGGTCACCACCTGATACTGTTATGCCACCTCCAGTATTCATATATAAATGGTAATCACTGCTAACATTATCTATAATTTCGTTAACAGTCATACTCTTACCTTCAATTTTACGTGCCTTTGACAAGCAAACATGCGTTTCTGCACAATCACCACAGACATTACAAGCTTCACGATCGATTACCATTTGCCCATCAATTATCTTGTTCGCTTGATGCGGGCATATAGCAACACACCTGCCGCACGACGTACATTTGTCTTTACGAAATGACAAAGCTGGTCGAAGACTCTGCGTTTCTGGATTTTGGCACCAAAAACATCGAAGAGGACACCCCTTCAAAAACACCGTCGTGCGTATGCCCGGTCCATCATGAGTTGAGTAGCGTTGAATATTAAGAACCTGCCCGACAAAACCATCACGATTATCCTCTTCAAACGTCATTAACAGCACCCTGTCTTTGAAGGTTCATGGGGATGACAACACCAGCCATGACTTCAATTAAAGTTTTAGCCGCGAACTCATTCGACTTAAAAAGACCACGAGCTGCTTCCAACCAACATGACCTAATCAGCAAAAAGGGGGCCAACAGCGGCGCATCGCTTAAAAATAAAAAATCGTTTGATATTACGATATTATGAAGTGCGCACACATAGGTTATTACGAGATTGTAACCATGTGTGACACCTCAACCAGGAATAGCTATTCGCAGAGGACTTCTTTAGAAAAAAACAATGAGATTCAGAAAAGATAGGTATGCAATCAATAATCTTATAAACGTAAGCGGGAGTGACACCTGTCTTCAAAGAAGAACACTTCTTGTCTCAGGAGGCATTGTACCGGAATCATCCTGAATCGCCCCTAGTTTCGTAGACACTCCTGAGTTATGAAAACGAGACCTCAGGAGAAAACGATGTACGACAAACGCTACACTGACGAATTCAAAATTGAAGCGGTAAAACAAATCACCGAGCACGGCTATCCCGTCCAAGAAGTCGCCCAAAGGTTAGGCGTCAGCACCCACAGCTTGTATGCGTGGAAAAAGAAATATGGGCATGGCGAAGTTCATGCTGCCCAGTTTGATAACCAACAGACGGAAATC
>NZ_JBKEBF010000045.1:0-35065 GCF_047973035.1 Oleidesulfovibrio sp. | reverse complement strand
TGAT
This sequence comes from Oleidesulfovibrio sp., assembly GCF_047973035.1. Lineage (NCBI taxonomy): Bacteria > Pseudomonadati > Thermodesulfobacteriota > Desulfovibrionia > Desulfovibrionales > Desulfovibrionaceae > Oleidesulfovibrio > Oleidesulfovibrio sp. Next base: position 35,061 of record NZ_JBKEBF010000045.1, on the reverse strand, counting down.
TTCTGCCTGTCATGCAGCATCCTTGAAAAGCAGTTCACCTACTTTGAATCTTCAGGCAGCGTTTCGTTTGCCATTTTCAACGAACTGCAAGGCACTATGATGAACAAGGGGTTGTTATGGCGGCTGAAAGACACCGCCCACCATTTGTTCGGCAACGACCCCGGCACCCGTGAAATTGCTCCGATGATCGACTGGAGCATAGGCTACATTTTTCATGAATGCGTAAAGCTGAAAGAAGATGCTTACCAGCATGAGCGCTACGCACAACGATACCGTACCCTGTCGCGCAATCTGCACGGCAAGGAAGTGGAACAGCTGACTGCACCTCTGGCCAGTGTACTTACCCAGACACAGGAAAGTATGAACCGCGAGGTCCAGCGTATCCGCTTTCTGTTGGAACAAAGCAAAGTCATGCTCTGCAACTATTACGAATCACAGGCAGGCAACAGATTGCTTGCCCGCCTGCTGCATGACCGTGACACACTGGTACGTTCAGTTTTCGGCCATCACTACGATGCCTTGCTTCGCGGCATCTATGAAGACAAGCCCGAGCGCCTGTACATACAGGCGGGAGAGAGCCTTGTAGAAGGTGGCCGCTACGCCGAAGCCGCACACGCCGCGGCCATGGCTGTCAATCTGGCCCCTGAATGCGAAAAGGCAAGACTGCTGCACAAGCAGGCTGTGACCCTGCAAAATAACACGTCTCACAGGAGGGCGATCAACGCATGAGTCTGTTGCACCTGAACCGCCCGGTAACACGCTTTTCTCTGGAAAACCGTGACAATCCCGAGCTGTATCGTGATTTTTTTCCCTACTCGAAAGTCAGCAGAATAGCCTTTGATGACATTCACGTCATGCCGAGGCCTGCGGACCCCATGTTCATTACGGATACAACGTTCCGTGACGGACAACAGGCCCGCCCGCCATATTCGGTAAAGCAGATCTGCGAAATTTATGACATGCTGCATATGCTTGGCGGTATGAGCGGCCTTATCCGCGCGTCGGAATTCTTCATGTATTCCGACAAGGACCGACGGGCGATTGAAGCCTGCCGCGCCAAAGGATACAAGTACCCGCAGATTACCGGCTGGATTCGCGCCAATGAAAACGACCTGAAGATCGCAAAGGATATGGAATTTACCGAGGTAGGCATGCTTACGTCGGTTTCGGATTACCATATCCACTTAAAGCTCGGCCTTGACCGCGAAAAGGCCATGGAAAACTATCTGCGGGTCATCGAAAAAGCACTGGAATGGGGCATTACCCCCCGCTGTCACTTCGAAGACATCACCCGTGCCGATATCCACGGCTTCTGCCTGCCCTTCGCATCACGCCTGATGGAACTTTCGCGCCAGAGCAAACTGCCTGTGAAAATCCGCTTGTGCGATACCATGGGCTACGGCGTTCCTTACCCCGGCGCCACTCTGCCGCGTTCAGTGCCCCGTATCGTCCGTGCTTTTACGGATGAAGCAGGCGTACCCGGCGGCTGGCTGGAATGGCACGGCCATAACGATTTCCACAAGGTGCTGGTTAACGGCGTTACCGCATGGCTTTACGGCTGCGGCGGCGTAAACGGTACCCTGCTCGGCTTTGGTGAGCGCACGGGCAACTCGCCCATCGAAGCGCTTATCATCGAATACATTTCGCTGACCGGAGAAGATGACGCGGCCAATACGCACATCATTTCTGAAATAGGTGAATACTTCGAACGCGAACTTGATTACCGCATTCCCGACAACTACCCGTTTGTCGGCAAAGACTTTAACGCCACCAGCGCGGGTATCCACGTTGACGGGCTGAACAAGAACGAAGAGATTTACAACATCTTCGATACGCGCAAAATCCTTAACCGTGCTGTGCCCATCATCATCACAGACAAATCGGGCCGTGCCGGTGTTGCATACTGGATCAACAACTACCTGCGCGTACCTCAGGAAAGACAGGTTTCGAAAGCGCATCCTGCCGTGGGCAAAATATACACCCGCATCATGCAAGCATACGACGAAGGCCGCACCACGTCATTCTCCAATCAAGAAATGACCAAGCTGGTCAAACGCTACCTGCCCGAACTGTTTGTTTCCGAATTCGATTCGCTCAAAAAAGTTGCGCGCCAGCTGGCTTCGAGCATCATTCTCAAGCTTGCCAATGAATGCACCATCGTGCCCGGAAAAAGCGAGTACCCGTGCCTTACGGACTTTGTCCGCGAATACTCATTTATTCAGTACCTGTACCTTACTGATGCCCACGGCACACTGCTGGCGTCCGTCATTACCGATCCGGCATACAACGACAAGTATCAGGAACTGCCTATCGGATACGACTTCTCCAACCGCCAGTGGTTCCAGCGTCCGATGCAGACGGGCGAACTGCACGTTACCGACCTGTACCAGTCGCAGTTCACCGGTAAGCTTATCCTTACCGTTTCTGCACCTGTCACAGACGAAAACGACGACATCATGGGCATTGTCGGGGCAGACATCCAGCTGGAAGAGCTGCTTAACCGCAAAGCCATGCTAGAAGACAACGAAAAAGGCGATTAACGCCTCCGGCTCCGCTGTATAACACTATGCACAGCAGGAAACGATATACCTTTACAAGTGGGTGTGGCACTGCCACACCCACTTTTGCTTGCCCGCAGCACTATAGCGTACTATAAATAGTCGGTATTACCTTCCGGTTATACTGTCCGGCAGCCTCTATGCCGCGTTTTGCGCAGCAGACCACTACAGGAGAACTCATAATGCACAACTCGATACTGCAACGTCGTACAGTCAGAATACTGTTGCTCGTAACAGCCGCAGTTATGCTGGCCTTTTCCGGCGGTTGCGGCAAAAAAGTTATTGCTCCCACTACTCAGCCCGCTCCGGCGCCAAAGGGCAAACAAAAGCCGTACACGTATTCCATTAACGGCAAAACCTACACAACCATGACCTCCGCTCACGGGTATACCGAAGACGGACTTGCCTCATGGTACGGCAAAGACTTTCATGGCAGAAAAACAGCCAACGGCGAAATATACGACATGTACGGTATGACCGCCGCACACAAGCTGCTGCCCTTCGGCACCCGCCTGAAAGTGACCAACCTTGAAAACGGCAAAGTGATCAACGTGGTGGTGAACGACCGCGGGCCCTTTGTAAAAGATCGCATCATAGACCTGACATACACAGGTGCCCAGCGGCTGGATATGGTAGGTCCCGGCATTGCCCGTGTACGCATTGAATCACTGGGCGACGTGCCCACATACACCAACGGCGAAATGACAGGCCGATTCTACGTGCAGATCGGTGCATTTTCCAAACGGGACAATGCCGAAGCCTTGCGCAGCCGCATGGCCGCAAACGGAAAGCCTGCCCGTGTTGTGTTTGCAGAAGATATCGGTTTCTGGCGCGTTCAGGTTGGTTCATATTCCAAGTTGTCTGCTGCGGAAGCAGCGCGCGATTCCATGCGCGGGGAATTCCCCAACAGCTTCATTCTGGCTGACTAACAAAAATATCGCTTGATTATGAAAGGAAGTGCTCCGGCGCTTCCTTTTTCTATTTAAAGCATTGTCAAATATTTATAATTCGTTATGCTGGGCGCAAAATTTTCAAACGGAGGTCCAGCATGACAACTCATCCCCAAGCCCCTTCTGCTTCTGCTTTCCGTCTTGACGAACTAGGCAAATATGATGCGGTGGCTCTGTGCGCCTTGATCCGCTCCGGACAAATTCATCCGGCCGAAATTCTCGACACGGTTTTTACCGCTATCGAAGCACTGAACCCTGCCCTTAACGCCATCGTACACCCCATGCAGCAACAGGCGTTTAACGAGCTGCGACACGTCGCCCCTGACGCCCCTCTGGCAGGCGTGCCCTATTTGCTGAAAGACCTTGGCCCCAGCTATGCAGGCGTACCTACCCGCATGGCCTGCATGGCCTTGAAAGAAGGCTATATTCCGCAGGAAGACAGCTACCTTACTCACAAATTCAGGTCTCTTGGTGCCATACCTGTAGGCAAGTCCGCATCACCGGAGTTCGGCTTAACGGCTACGACAGAAAGCGTTCTTCACGGTCCCACGCGTAATCCGTGGGATATTCACCGCTCCCCGGGAGGTTCAAGCGGCGGTTCCGCCGCTGCCGTAGCCGCGGGCATAATTCCTGTTGCACATGGTAACGACGGCGGCGGTTCTATACGTATCCCTGCATCTGCTTGCGGGCTGGTAGGATTCAAATGCAGCCGCGGGCTTGTTTCATGGGCACCGGAGCTTGGCGAGTGCTGGGGTGCCCTTGCAACTAACGGAGTTCTGACGCGTTCAGTACGGGACAGTGCCTATGCCTTGGATGGTATATGCGGCACCGCGCCTGGTGATCCGTACCCCTTCCCCAGACCGCCTCTGCCTTTCAGTACCGAAATCAGGCGTGCCCCCGGCAGGCAGCGCATTGCTTTTGCACTGCAATGGCCGAAAGGTGCATCAAAACCATCTGACGACAGCCGGAAAGCTGTTCTGCATACAGCAGGCTTATTGGAAGGGCTGGGGCATGCGGTGGAAGAAGCTGCGCCGGACATCAGCCTTGACGAAGTAATCGATATTTTTGTGACTATTGTTGCGGCGCAGGTTCGTGTGACGCTAGGCCAGCTGCTGCCGGCAGGAGTTACGACTCCTGACAGCTCGCACGCGGAAAAACTGACTCGCCAGTTATGGGAAAAAGGCAGCCACGATACAGGCGCGGACTACGCAGCGGCAATTAACCGTATGCATATGTTAGGACGCAGTATAGCGCGCTTTTTTGAAAAATACGATGTACTGCTGACTCCTGTTTTGAACACTCCCCCTGCGCCGCTAGGGAAATACGCACTGGAGCACACGGACATTGAAGGCTACGCAGCCATGCTCCGGGACTTCATACCGTGCACTCCGCCGTACAATATGTCCGGTGCACCTGCGGTTTCACTGCCGCTTTATAAAAACTCTGAAGGTCTGCCCATCGGCATACAACTGGGAACAGCTATCGGGCGTGACGGGCTGCTGTTCAGACTTGCCGCCCAACTTGAACAGGCTGCACCGTGGCATGGATATATCCCTGCGGTGCATGTTTCGCACTTGCAGACCAGATAGACTTTGTTTGCTTCTGCAAGGTTGTCCGAAGAGGCGGGCTTGCAGAAGCAAAATACAGCCCGCTGGTTCCACCGCTGCGGTTTTTCGCAAAAGGCGTTTGCCTTCTTTATGTTAAATCCAAGCGGGGCGTTTTCTCACGTCCTTTATGTTCAGATTCCACTCAAAACAGGCCATAGCAGACACGGCATCAGAGCACACACGCTTACTGCAATGTTCGCATAATGACTACGGCACGCTTTTTCCGTATTCGCTCCTACGCACATACACTGACCGTTGGCAATACAACGTCCTGGCAGGCAAGCCCCGCCTTTTGATATTGCAGGTTACGGGACATCACAGCCGCCTGCTCCCGCGGCTCAGGCATATAAAAAAATAGCCGCCTCCTGAAGTCAGGAGGCGGCAAAAAATTCACACAAAGCGGCAAGTTATTCGCCGTTAAGCTCTGCGCGGAATTTGCGCGACAGGCGAAATACTACAACCTTGCGCGGGGGCAGGGTGATGGTTTCGTCAGTCTGCGGGTTACGACCCTTACGAGCCTTCTTGTCGTATGCTTCGAATTTGCCGAAGCCGCTGATGAGCAGTGCATGATCTTTTCTGATGGACTGCTTCATAATTCCCAGCAGCGATTCTACCACGTTTTTTACTTCTGCGCGGTTTCGCTCTGTCTGTTCGTAAATGGCATCAACGATGTCAGCCTTGGTCAAGGTCTTACCACTCATGGTATCCCTCCTGTACCCGGCTTGCCGGGTTTTTTCCTTTCAGTGTTCGCGTCCCAGGTACACACTAACCAAAGTGCCCATGGTGCGTCATATATGACTAACCCTCAGGCTGTTCTCCGCAGAGTCACATCTACATACAAGCACTCAACATTTGCACTTGTTTTGATGTAGTTTCTGAATCAAGCTGCCGGCGAAACGAAACGTTTCTCAGCGTTCCGGCATACAGTATCGCGCCATTATAAATTATATTTCGCCTGTATAAGATACAAGCAGCACTTCAGTATGATTCTGCAGGAGCCACCACGAGGTCTCCTAAATGGTTATATAAACATCCAATTCGCTTTTTTCAAGAAGATTTTGTATTTCTTTGAAAGGTTAGGCATTTTTATACGTCACGCCTTGTAAAATAATTGCGTAACCCCATAGCAATACACTATTAATCGAACTACCCTATGAGTGACATTATTTTTTCACATCCGGAGCCTGCTTCTACCAGAAGGCATATACGCCCAGTCTTTATCCCTTACGCAGGATGTCCGGGCCGATGTGTTTTCTGTTCGCAACATGCACAGACAGGCACCCTGCATATAGAGTTACGCTCCCGCTTAGAGCTGTTAGAAAGAGAGTTACTACATGCACATAACGCGGGCGAAGCTCCTTTTGAACTGGCATTTTACGGCGGCACCTTTACGGCAATTTCTCCGTCATGGCAGGAACAGTTCCTTGCCCTTGCCGCCAGATACCGTGAAAAAGGGCAGGTCTCATACGTCCGCTGTTCCACAAGACCTGATTATATAGATCTGAACTGGATTTCCACGTTGCGCAACATGGGACTGGATCTTATCGAGTTGGGCGTGCAGAGCTTCAGCAATGATGCCCTGGTACATAGCGGACGCGGATACACAGCCTATACAGCAATTGAAGCATGCAAAGCCGTCAGAAAAGCAGGGCTTGATCTGGGAATACAGCTTATGCCCGGCCTGCCGGGTCAGCACGAAGGGCAATTCCTGCGTGATATCCATACTACATGTCAGCTGCAGCCTGACTGTGTCCGGTTATACCCTTGTCTGGTCTTTGAAGGCACGATGCTGGCATCATGGTGGCGCGACGGTAAATACAAGCCGTGGAGCACAACCAGAGCCAGCACGATGCTGGGCATAGCCATGAATACTCTCTGGAGCCACAATATACGGGTAATCCGCTCCGGCGTTGCATATACCTCCTCTCTTACCAAAGATGTTCTGGCAGGTGCGTATCACCCCGCCCTTGGTAGCATGGCGCGGGGCGAAGCGCTGTGCAGTCTGGTCAATTATCACGCTTTGCAACTGGAAAATGCCCCTGCAGAACTATGGGCTCCAAAACGTTTTCAGGGAGAATTCTGGGGGCACAAAAACACACTGGTGCCCCGCTTTGCCCGCCACGGACTAAGCCGCCACAATGTCCACTGGTGGGACAAGCCATTCTTTCTGATGCATTAACACTGCAAAAACAAAAACGTGCGGAACAACATTGTTCCGCACGTTTTTTACTTGATTAGAATCGCGTCGGCGTACCTTGCTGGTATCCGGCACTATGGGCAGAGCCTGTTACCAGCGCACAGGCGGCACACCCCGCTTTTTCAGCCATTCATTGGCCTTATAAAAATGCCCGCAGCCTAAAAAACCCTTATGTGCAGAAAAAGGCGAAGGGTGCACACTTTCCAGCAGCAGGTGGCGTTTTATATCTACCAGCTCAGCCTTTTGCCGCGCATGGTTCCCCCACAGCATAAAGACCACACCCTCGCACTGCTCCGATACAGTACGGATAATATCATCTGTAACGGCATGCCAGCCCAGCGAAGCATGAGAGCCCGCCTTGGCGGCTTCCACCGTCAGTGCCGTATTCAGCAGCAGCACACCTTGTTCCGCCCAGCGGGTCAGATCTGTATCCGCACTTGCCATGCCCGCCTCTGTCCCGTTGCAGGCAGCAGCTTCTTTCAGCACGTTACGCAGTGACGGCGGCGGCTTTACACCCTGAGGTACCGAAAACGCCAGTCCATGCGCCTGTCCCGCACCATGATAGGGGTCCTGCCCCACAATGACCACATGCACATTTGCAAGGGGCGTGCGATGCAAAGCGGCAAACACCTGCCCTGCAGGCGGATACACCGTCACTTTGCTCCGCATGGCGGCTACGGCCTTCAGCAAAGGCAGATGCGCGCCTTCGCGCAGCAACGGCACAGCCTGCAACCAGTCCGCAGGGGGGGCATCTGACAAAGCAGCGTTATGAGTTGTCTTGATTCTTCGCAAAAAGCCCTCGTGCTATTGTCTGGCAGCCCAAGCCTGAAGCCTGTCAAAACATTCTGTCAATTCCGCTTCGTCCGCGCCGAAGGACAGCCTGAGATGGCCTTCGCCGGCAGGACCGAAAGAAGCCCCCGGCACAGTGATAACCTTTGCTTCTTCCAGAATGGTGCGGGCAACTTCCGCGGAAGGAGCATCCGTGCAGGTATATCGTGCCATCACATAAAAGGCGCCTTTGGGCGCTACACAGTCGAACGCCGGGGCAAGTCCGCGCATGCGCTCCATAGTCAGATCGCGGCGCCTGTGCAGCGCTTCGCACATCTGCGTCACGCAGTCCTGCGGCCCCGTAAGAGCGGCAAGCGCTGCATACTGCGAAACTGTAGGAGCACAAATGGCTGTGGCATCATGCACTTTAAGCAGTTCGTCCATCCAGCCGGCAGAAGCGGCAGCATAGCCCACCCGCCAGCCGGTAAGGGCATACTTTTTAGAAAACGAATTAATCACAATCACATGGTCGCGCATTTCCGGCAGGCTTGCAGGGCTGAGCGGCGCAGGCCCGTCATAAACCATGTAGTCATACGTTTCGTCAGAAATAAGCACCAGATTATGCTCTAAAGCAAGCTTACACAGGGCCCGCACGTCCTCATCGGCGTATACGGTGCCCGTCGGGTTGCCGGGGTTGCATACGATGATGGCTCTGGTCCGGTCGGTAATGGCGGTGCGGATAGCCTCCACATCAAGCCCCCAATCCGCATTGCGCAACGGCACATGCACGGGAAAACCTTCCGCCATCAGAATCTGCTCTGCATGAGAAGCATACCCGGGGCAAGGCAGGATGACCTCGTCGCCCCTGTCCACCACGGTAAGCAAAGCCATAAGCAGAGCTTCCATGGCGCCGACAGTAACGGCGACCTCACGGTCGGGGTCTACGCTGAAATTATTGTTCTCTGCCAGATGCTCTGCAATGGCCTGCCGCAACGCAGGCATACCGGGCTGAAGAGAATACTTTCCCGTTGCGGGGTCATCACGCAACGCTTTATACACACTCTCGATGATATGCGGAGGCGTGGCAAAGGAGGGCACCCCCTGCCCCAATGAAACGCAGCCACCGATACGGGCTGCCAGCATCGGCATAAGTTTGGTAGCGGAAATTTTTATCTGTTGTACGCGCTGTGCAACGCGACGTGTCTGGCTCATAACGAGTGCTCCTTGCAGTGGTGTCTCATGCGGCTGTCCACCGGAAATAAAAACAGCTTAGCCATAATGCTGCGAGTCAGTTATCGGTGTTAAGTAACAAAAGAGGTCACTGTTTGACCTTTTTACCGCCCCCTCAGACAACAAAATCCTGCCTGATACGGCTTGTCTCTTAAACTGCAACCGCTGGTAACTGTCCGGCAAACGCAGTCTGCCGCTGAGGGCCGCACTATAGCGCCAGCGGCTGGCACCTGCAATCAAAGCTTGCAGATAAACACATAATGCTCCGTCATTCCGACACATACTTGCGCGAGCTATGTGTGCGGGACATATCGTCAGTTGAAGTCTGCCCACGCCATGCGGGCATTACTGCCAGCTCATGTTACCATCTGACCGAGCGCACTCCTAATTATGCCTGCGTGCCGTCTCCCTTTTATTTATACCGGTCGCTACTTGTCTGAACCGCAGGCTCATGCCACAACAGGTTGTGTTACCGCCCGACATCACCTTTTTCAGATTGCCGTATAACATTTCTGCATGAAGTACACCTGCGCCATAACCAGACACGCCAGAGACTCCACCCTTCGGGACAAAGTCGTACTCCGTGCCGGAGGCAGCGAGGTCACATGGCACATCGCCCTGAAGGCTCTGGGATTCATTCTGTTCATGCAGCATAGGCCGTGCATCGAGGAAGGCGTAGGCTGGCATTACAAACCAGACCTTATAGCCTTTGATGATGAGCAGCGTATCAGCCTATGGGTGGATTGCGGCAACATTGCGGTGCGAAAAATTGACCGTGTGGCCTCATGGCTGCCACGCGATGCCGCCTTTCACATCCTTCGCCGTACAGCCAAAGACGCCCGACCTCTTGCAGCCTCCGCAAAGGGCATCAGAAGGCCTGAACGGGTACAACTTACAGCGTTTGATGCGGGCTTTGTAGACAGCATGGCCGACCTGCTGGACGTGACCAACCGTATTGAAGCAAGCGTAAATGAAGCTCATATCGCTTTAAGCATATCCAGCAGACGCGGTAATGAAGAACTTGCATCCGCGTTGCACCACCTCACCCCGTAAAGCCCCTTAAGCTTCTGCCGGCTTATTCTGTCGGGTGGTTCCCCCTGCATTATTCATAAGCAACCTATATTAGTAAGATCAGCTCCGGACAGTTCCACTTTTCCAGACACAGCATCACGTAACACCAGTCGACAGGCGGCCCTACCCCGCATAACCAAACCAACCCATCGCGAGTGACGGTTCTTTAATACAGCAACAAACAGGCACTCTCTTCTAAGAGCCGCGCATCAGGCGCCAGCCTAAAGCCTGTAACATCATCAGCAGTGCAGCCATAAAACCCTCCACGCCAGCCCCATACCCTTGTCGTTTTTGCGGGTACCAACCATACTCCCTTCTGCAACGTTCTCCATCCTCAACAACCTTCGTTATGGTTCCTCCTTTACAACAAAAAAGGCGCACCCGAATCACCACGGATGCGCCTTTATCTTTTATTGTCACTACAATCAAAACGTCAGCTTGCCGGTAAACCGCACCAGTTCGAACAGCTTTTTCTTTTGTGTTGAAACAATATGAAAATACTGATCCTGCGGAATGTAAATGTACGGCACATCCTCTGTACGGCGGTACAGAAAGTGCGACAGAATCATGCGGTTAATTGCCTGATGGCCTACAATCATAATGGCAGGCGCATTACCGGACAGGAACAGGGCTTTTTTCAACCCCCTGTCTACACGGGCTTTCAGCGTGATGTAGCCTTCGCCCTCCGGGTATTCATAATTGTACTTATCGTGCGAGCGAGCATCGAACACTTCCGGCATCCGGCTGCGGATTTCGTCATACCTCATGCTCTCGCATACACCGGCATCAATCTCATCAAATTCCGGCAGCGCTATGCGGGTAGGAGAAAAACCTTGCCGCTCCTGCCCTGCCAGCACAGGAGCAGCCGTCTGAGCGGAGCGTTGCCGTGTGCTGGTAAAAATATACGGAATAACAAGGTTGCTGAAATGCCGCCCCAGCGCGTTGGCCTGAGCAAGCCCTTTTTCCGTCAACGGCGCATCACCGCCGATACGGCCCTCCACGTTGTAAACGGTCTCTCCGTGGCGCACCAAGTACAGATTTCGTACCCAGTCGGACACAAGGATATCGCGGATGCGGATATAATGCGGAATCTTATAGCCCAAGCGCTCTTTCAGGATACGGTTATTCAGCGTATCCACCCGCAAAAAGCAGCTTTCACTCTCCAGCTCGGCGTAAATACTTTTGTAATACTCAATGCGCTTGTTAAAGCTCTGCTCCGCCTCTGCCGGCGTAAGGTTGGAAAATTCCGGCAGTCTGGTTTTCCGCTGTACGGATGCTTCCAGCAGATCAGGATCATCGTTGCAGCATTCCACATAAAGAATGGGCAGACCGCGCGCGAACTCTTCAATCATAGCTCTGCGGCCACGGCTTGCGTTGGTGGCATCCAGCACGGCTACATCACCTTCCGCTTCCAGAAAAGCCCGGGCACGTTTAATATTGATACGGGCAAGTTCTTCACGGCGTGCCCGTCCATCCTGATTTTGCGGATCATAAAACGAGGGGGCGGACGAATCGTGCCCCAGCATCTCACGGCGCAGAATCCCGTTATTAAATATGTCCACGTTCAGGCCTTCACTTTCCAGCCCTTCACGCAGCTTTGAGGCCACCGTGGATTTGCCTCTGGCAGGTAATCCCACCATTACTATGAACAGCCCGCCCATGCGCGCTCCTTTCGTGCTTGAATCTCTATGGTTGCTCTCTGCAAAGCGGACTGCCGCAACTATGAACGCATCGTCGCCATAGGCTTTATTCCGTTATTTCACACAGAGCATGGTTGCCATACGAGACAGTACCCTTCCAGACGCCCGCTGTAAAATAAACAAAGTATGACAAAGAAATAGCCGGAACAGCCCGCAATGCGGCCTTTAGCAATGCCTGCCGAAAAAGCGCGTCATCGCCGCAAAACGCTCATAATGATACGCCTCAAGTTGATCGGCATTCATACGCCATGCCCAGTTACCTTTTGCAACAGACGGCGTATTCATGCGCGAAGACGCATCAAGCCCCAGAATATCCTGCATGGGGAAAATAACAGTATTTGCAACTCCCGCCATGGCAAGGCGGGTGAGCGCAAGGTGTGCGTCTTCTTCCCGCACGGAATGTCCGGCAAATTCTCCCAGCCGGAAACGTTCTTCGTCACCGGCCTCAAACCGGAACCATGCACGCGCAGGGGCGTTATCATGCGTACCTGTATACACTACACACCGTCGTTCATGATTAAACGGCGCATCAGGGTTCTGCATCAGGTTGCCGGAAAAACCAAACTGCAAAATCTTCATACCGGGCAGATTCCATGTGGATTTCAGCTCCCGTACATCAGCCGTGATAACCCCCAGATCTTCAGCAATGATGGGTAAACTGGTAAACGCCCGCCCGAAAGCTTCGAACAGTTCCATGCCCGGAGCATCAACCCAGCGCCCGTTGACGGCGGTTTCTTCTGCTGCCGGAATTTCCCAGTAACCGGCAAAACCGCGGAAATGATCCAGCCGCACCACATCCGCCAGACGGAAATTGTGCCGCATGCGGTCAATCCACCAGCGGAAACCGTCTTCACGCATGTTGTGCCAGTTATATACAGGGTTGCCCCAGCGTTGCCCTGTCTCGCTAAAATAGTCCGGCGGCACCCCAGCCACGTAAACAGGGTCAAGGCTGGCATCAAGCTGGAAAAATTCCGGATTCGCCCACACGTCTGCACTGTCGTACGTAACATATATAGGAACGTCGCCCACCAGTTTTACACCCAGATCACGACAATATTCATGCAGGGCGTCCCATTGGCGGAAAAACAGATACTGGACAAACCGTTCGTATTCCATCTCCCGCTCATTTTCCGCGTCCCAGCGGGACAGCGCATCTGCATTGCGCCTCTTTAACGGTTCAGGCCAGTAGCGCCACTCCGCACCATCATGCCTGCGCTTTATGGTGACAAAACGTACGTAGTCTTCCAGCCAGTAGTTATTTGTCCGGCAAAACTCGGTGTAAAAAGCATCTCCGCCAAGGGTATGGCTGTTGCGTTCAAATGCAGCCCGCAAAACCCGCTCGCGGTGCTTTTCTACCCGTTCATATTCAATCTTTGTGTGATCATCATACAGAGCTTCGCCTTCTGCCACCTGAATGTCCGGCCACGAAACAACACCCTGCTGCACCAACATTTCCGGGCTGATAAGCAGCGGATTACCGGCAAACGCCGAAGGGCTGGAATACGGAGAATTACCAATAGCCGGAGACGTAGGCCCGAGGGGAAGAAACTGCCAGTACAGCTGCCCGATATTGCGCAGCAGACGCGCAAATCTGTATGCCACAGGGCCAAGGTCGCCGATACCGTAGCCGGAGGGTAACGAGGTTATATGAAGCAGTACACCGCTGGAACGCACATTCATGTGATACCTCCTGAGGCGATAACATGTGTAAAGCCTGCCTATACGGCAAAACACAACCATACCACCGGAAAAGACATTTCACATGACCATAGCACATACGTTCCGCCTCTGCCACGATAATGGAAAAGCAGTACCAAAAGCCCGTCAGCAGGGGGAGAGGGGGAACACCATCTGCCAGTGATACGACACATGGGGTTACTTTCAGGCAGGGGTATCCTGTTGCGGCCTATGCATCCATACTTGATGAAGCCAAGAGCACATTGCCCTTAACATCGCTTAGATTGCTTGCAGGCAGAAGAAGCAAAACAGGTCACCCGAAACAGCTTTTTGCGGAGTGCAAAGGACGTAAACAGCAGACCGTGCACAGGTCAGATGGTAACGGCAGTTGCCACACAAGCCTGACGAGCTTCGGGTTCATATAAAAAGGCTGAAAGCCTGATGGAGAAAGGAGTCTAAAAGAAAAAACGATACTGTGAGCCATCCATGCGCGAGGTCAGTTCCTGCGGAAGCACGGACATAAAAATTTCCTGCAACAGGGTACGCTCCTCTTCCGGCCCTTCCTGTACGGGCAGCGGAGAGGTGGCGTTGCAAAGCGTAAGCAGTTCGTCCATGGCAACATATCTGTCACCAAGCACATCCACCAGTCCGGCTTGCTGTGCCTGCCTGCCCGTAAGGGCACGCCCGTCAGCAACTTTGCGCACATCCTCAAGAGGCAGGTCGCGCCCTTCAGCCACGGCCTGAATGAACTGCTCGTACATATCCATCACGATGGATTGCAGGTACTCACGCTCGTGCGGGGTCATAGCCTGAAAAGGAGAACCAGCGTTTTTCAACTCGCCGCTGGTAAGTGAAATATGCTGTACCCCGAGCCTGCTCATAAGTTCCTGCACGTTGCCCAGCTCCATCTTTACGCCGATGCTGCCGGTCAGTGTCGCAGGATTTGCCACTATAAGCGTGGCAGGAGCAGAAATATAATAGCCGCCTGAAGCAGCAGCAGCCCCCATGGAAACAACCACAGGCTTTACGGCTGCAAGACGCCTGATGGCGTTATACAGTTCCTGCGAAGGGGCTACAGCGCCGCCCGGCGAATTAACCCGCACCAGAACCCCCCGCACGTTGTCATCGTGCCGCAGGGTTTCGGCAAACTCCACATACGGCGTGGTATCAAGCAGCATTCCCTGCACGTTGATAACCCCCACCCGCTGTGTGGAAATAAGGTCGTTATCACCGATAAAAAAACGCAAAGTGGCCATAGCCCCCCAGAAGAGGGCTACGGCCACCAGTATCAGCATCAATCCGAAGAGAAAGGGATGCTTCTGGCTAAATGAAAGCCTAGTTGTCTGCTGCATCCTCTTCAAGCTTCAGCTTCAGGATGTCGCCCAGAGTCTGGCCGCCGGTTTCAGGGGAACCGGAACGGAACTCTTTGGGACGGCGACGTTCTTCGTCGTCCTTGATCTGCTTAATGGACAGGCCAAGGCGGCGTTCTTCGGCGCTTACGTGAATGACTTTAGCCTGAATGGTTACGCCTTCCTTGAACATTTCAGAGGGAGACTTCACTTTCTTCTGGCTGATTTCAGACACGTGAACCAGACCTTCGATGCCTTCTTCAACTTCCACAAAGAGGCCGAAGTCGGTGATGTTGGTCACAACGCCGTTAATCATGGCGCCAACGGGGTAGTTAGAGGGCACCTTGCTCCAGGGATCTTCGGTCAGCTGCTTCACACCAAGGGTGAACTTTTCGCTTTCCTGATCCACAGTCAGAACTTTTGCCTGAACAGTGTCGCCCACGTTGAACAGTTCGTTGGGATGACGGATCTTCTTGGTCCAGCTGATGTCGGAAACGTGAATGAGGCCGTCAATACCGTCTTCGATACCGATGAACATACCGAATTCGGTGATGTTCTTGATAACACCTTCAAGGATGGTACCTTCGGGGTATTTTTCAGCCACAACTTCCCAGGGATTCGGCTTAACCTGCTTCATGCCAAGGGAGATGCGCTTCTTGTCGGGATCCACGCCGAGGATCACCACTTCCACTTCGTCGCCTACGCGAACCATCTGGGAAGGATGACGCAGCTTGCGGGTCCAGGACATTTCGGAAATGTGAACAAGACCTTCAACGCCGGGCTCAAGTTCCACGAATGCACCGTAGTCAACAAGGTTGGTAACCTTGCCGCTGAGGCGTGCGTTTTCGGGGTACTTGGAGGTGATGTCGGCCCAGGGATCGTTCACCAGCTGTTTCATACCAAGGGAAACCTTCTGGCTGTCGCGATCGAAGCTCAGAATCTTCAGTTCCAGTTCCTGTCCGAGAGAAACCAGTTCCTTGGGATGACGGATGCGCTTCCAGGACATATCGGTGATGTGCAGCAGACCGTCAAGGCCGCCAAGGTCAACGAACACACCGTATTCGGTGATGTTCTTTGCCTTACCGACAACGATCTGGCCCTCTTCGAGGGTCAGCAGCAGATCCTGACGCTTGGAATCACGCTCTTCTTCAAGCAGCACGCGGCGGGAAACGATGACGTTGCTACGGCGGCGGTTGATCTTGAGCACGCGGAAGTCGTATTCCTGATTGACCAGTGCGTCCATGTCAGGCACGGGGCGCAGGTCCACATGAGAGCCGGGCAAGAACGCTTCCACTCCACCCAGATCGACGGTGTAACCGCCTTTGATGCGGCGAATGATACGGCCGCGGGTTGTGCCTTCTTTTTCCTGTACTTCTTCGAGCTTGTCGAAGACCTGCATGCGCTTGGCTTTTTCAAAGGACAGGGTGATGGTGCCTTCCATCTCATTTTTGCGGGCAACAAATACGTCTACGACGTCGCCTACATTAATGGTCAGGGCGCCTTCTGCGTCCTTGAATTCGCTTGCAGGGATCTGCCCTTCGGACTTAAAGTTAACATCGACCAGAACGTAGTCGCCGTCTACACGAACGACTTCGCCTTTTACGATGGAACCTTCTTCAAGATCTCCGAAATCGGAGCTGAGGTAGTTTTCGAGGGCGCTCTCAAAGCTCATTTCTGCATCGAGAGAGGTATCAATGGTTTCGGTTGTCATACGTTTCCTCCAACCAACAAATTTTCCCGCTACCGTCCTGCGGGATTTGCCTCATTACCAGAAAGACAACAGGAACTCAACCGTAAATCCTGTTTATGAGAGTGCCACCAGATCATATGTCCGTGCTTCAACTATCTCGGCATCCACCATCGCACCGGGTGCAACACCGGGACCGCTTATATATGTCACGCCGTCAATGTCTGGTGCCTGAAACCACGTGCGGCCTACATGCAATCCCGGCCATTCATCATGCGGGGCATCCACCAGCACATCCATCTGCTCTCCGGTAAAGCCTTCGAGAATCTCTTCGCTGATGTCGGCCTGCACTTCCATCAGCGCATCACGCCGCCAGTCTTTTTCCACCTCGTCCACCTGATCGGGCATATCAGCTGCGGGAGTGCCTTCCTCTGCACGATAGGCAAACACCCCGAGGTGCATGAAGCGCACTTCCTGCACAAAACGGGTCAGATGGTCATAGTGTTCCTGCGTTTCACCGGGAAAACCGGTAATAATGGATGTACGCAAAGCAGCATCGGGGAAGACCTCGCGCACACGGTCCACCACTTCACGCGGGTTGCGCGCAAAAGGTCTGCCCATGCGCGACAGCACGTCAGGATGCGCATGCTGCATCGGAATATCGAAATACGGCACAAAGGGCTTGCCTGCATCTTTCAGGTAGGTAAGCAGCTCTTTGTTCAGCCCCGCGGGGTACAGATACATAAGGCGCAACCGCTCCAGCCCGTCCAGAGGCAGCAAACGGTCAAGTAACGACCGCAGGCCGTGCTTCATGCCCAGATCCTTGCCATAGGCGGCAACATCCTGCGCTACAAAAATCAGCTCTTTCACCCCGCACGAAAGCAGGTTTCTGGCTTCCGCCTCCAGCACTTCGGCAGGCGTTGAAACAAGCCCGCCACGAATGGAAGGAATGGTACAGAAAGAACAGTTGTGCCCGCAGCCATCGCTGACTTTAAGGTAAGCGTATGAAGGCCCTGTGGAAAGCAGCCGCACAGGCGGCACATGCACGGCAACGCCCAGAGCACGACCGATCATCTCGGGCCAGTCCCCCATGTCTCTATTGGTCAGCCACAAATCCACCTCGGGCAGTTCCGCCGCAAGCTCCGCACGGCCGTAACGTCCCACCAGACATCCGGCTACCGCCAGCAACGGTCTGTCTTTAACATCTTCAAGGTCGGCTATGGCCTGCACAATCACCTGAACGGATTCTTCCACGGCAGGGCCAATGAATCCGCAGGTATTAATAAGGACAAGGTCGGCATCTTCCATTTCTTCAACGGGAGTAACGTCCGGCCCCAGCACGCCCAGCAGCCATTCCGTGTCTACACGGTTCTTCGGACATCCGAGACTGATTGAATAAACGCTTATCATAGAGACTCAAACAGGGTAAAAGGTATATGTGGAAACCGCGCATTGCCACGCCATGCGTTGTGATGCAAGCAAAAAGCCGCTCTGGACGCGGATTATGTTCATCGCAAGGAGCCACCATGCCCGACCGGACGCCATCTCTGCCGCTGCAGGAAATCATTCCTGACACATTGCCACGCCTGAATCTGGCAATCGCCGGCTCGGGCAAGGGACTGGCGCCGCTAGCCGAGCTGATAACAAGCTACGACTTCACACAAGTCTACAGCCATATCCGCATTACCGGCCTTCTGCACACAGGCACCGACAACCTGCCCTATCATATAACGCATCTCCCGCAGTATCGGTCCGTAGCGGAGCTGCTGCAGCATCACCCCGATACAACAGCTTTCGCCGATATGTCCGACACGGCAGAGCATATGCAGACGCTACGGGAGCAGGTACCGCCGCATATTGCAGTGCTGAACGCCGGAACTGTCATGGCGTTTCTGCCTGTCATCACATCGGACCAGATTTGTCACAGTTGCCAGATGCACCTTACACACGCCCGCACCCTTTTTGCCACTCTTATTGATCAGGTGGACGAGGATATCTTGCTGCTGGACACAGAAGGCCGCATAACAGACATGAACCAGAATGTGCTGAACCGATGCGGTGGAACCAAACAAGACTGGCTGGGCAAAAACTGCTGCGATATTGAAGGGCTGGACTTCTGTTCCACCTGTCAGGGCGCATGCCCGTTTCAGGAAACAATACGCACGGGGGCAAAATCTGAACAGATTCACTCCCGCGTGACTCCCGACGGCAAGGTAAGCTACCATCGGGTTTACACCTATCCTGTGCTTGACCAGAACGGAGAAGTCAGCCGCATCATTGAAATGCGCCGTGATATCACCAGCCGCACAAACATGGAGCGCAAACTGCATCAGACCGAAAAAATGGCAGCCATCGGAGAGTTGTCCACCTACATCGCGCATGAAATCCGCAACCCGCTGTTTGCCATCGGGGGCTTTGCCAAGTCTCTGCTTCGTGCGCCCTCGCTTGACGACAACGCCCGGGAAAAGGCCCGCATCATTCTGGAAGAGTCAAAACGGCTGGATACCATTCTGCGCAACACCATGAACTTTGCCAAACCCAGCGGCCCCAAACGCGGCGATGTGGACCTGAACAACATCGTGCGGGAAACCGTGGGGCTGATGCGTATACGGGATAAAAAATGCAGCCTGTTTACCGTAGTGAAGCTTGCCGACAACATGCCGCTGGCACGTGGCGACTCTGACATGACAAAGCAGTGCCTTATCAATCTGGTAAAAAATTCTCAGGAAGCCATGACCGCAGGCGGTACGTTGACGGTCAGCACCGGAATGAAGCAAAAGGGCCTGTTCATTCAGGTACAAGATACCGGCCCCGGCATCCCCGAAGACATCAAGAACAACATTTTCAGTCCGTTTTTTTCCACCAAAGACAAAGGGGTAGGGTTAGGGCTTGCCATGACCAAAAAACTGATTGAAGAAATGGGCGGCATGCTGGAGTTGGAATCATCACCCGAAACGGGCACATGCATCACACTGTTTTTGCAGCCTCTGCTTGCCTTAGAACCAAGTGAAACAACGTGACGTAGCCATGAGCTTATGCGGGGTACGCCCGCTATACATAAAGGAGCCTACACACCCATGGAACCAGTAATCGTGCTTGCCACACGCAACAAAGGCAAAGTAGCAGAACTTTCTGCCATGCTGGGCAACAGCGGCCTGGCCGTACGCGGGCTGGATGACTTTCCTCAAATCGACGAAATTGAAGAAACCGGCACCACGTTTGAAGAAAACGCCCTCATCAAAGCCCGCGCTGTGGCGGAAGCCACAGGTCTGGTAGCCGTTGCCGATGATTCCGGCCTTGCCGTAGATGCTCTGGACGGTGCGCCCGGCGTATATTCTGCCCGATACAGTGATGACACGCCGGACCTTCCGGGTGACACACGCGACAAGCGTAACAATGCCAAGCTGCTGAACGCGCTGGAAGGCATACCGCACGAAAAACGCACGGCGCGTTTCCGCTGTGTAATGGCTGCCGCAGCGCCTAATGGTGAAACAGCCACCGCTGACGGCTCATGGGAAGGCCATATTGCCACCTGCGAAAAAGGCGATAATGGCTTCGGCTACGACCCGCTGTTCATTGATTCCCTGTCAGGTCAGCATTCGGCCCAGCTGCTGCCGGAAGTAAAAAATGCCCGTTCGCATCGGGGCAAGGCTCTGGCCGCCCTTATGGAAATCTGGCCTGAGTTCTGGAAACGCGCATCAGCGTAGCTTCCGCAACCCTCTGATATGCAAAGCCCCGTTCAATCTAGCGGGGCTTTTTTACAAGCACAACACACTCGCATTTTTTAAAACACCAACACTTTCAGCCTGCCGTCCCGCAGGTAATGCATCAGCACCATAGATCTGCGGCGAATTACGCAAAATGTGACACACATCACATTCAAAAACACGTCTGCCTTTCATATCTGGCGTATGTCGCGTGATAAAAAGAAAACCGAACCCATAAATTATCTGTGCAAAATGAAAGGCTGTGCCCGAAATGAATGGTGCCCGTCTATCGGCGAAGCTTGCTGGTCGGCAGTCGGGGCTTTCGCCGGTATTCTGCTGTTGGGCCTGCTGCACGTATTGTTTGATCGTAACGACAGCATACTGTTAATCGGCTCCTTCGGTGCTTCTGCCGTGCTTGCATACGGCGCGCCTGAGGCGCCTCTGTCACAGCCTCGTAATCTTGTCGGGGGGCACGTGCTGTCTGCTGTCGTCGGCGTGGCAACATATCAATTACTGGGAGCCACTCCGGTTGCCAGCGCGGTTGCTGTTTCCGCCGCAATATTTTTCATGCACCTGACAGGCACCTTGCACCCGCCCGGTGGCGCAACGGCACTGATCGCGGTTATCGGCAGTCCTGCCATACATAATTTAGGATACTTGTATGTGCTGGTCCCTGCGGGAATCGGTGCGGTGGTCATTCTGGCCGTTGCCTTGATAGTAAACAATCTCAGCAGACGGCGTAGCTATCCTCGCTGGTGGTGGTAGTATCAACCCCTTGCGCTGACACGTTCAACAACGTAGCATGGGCGGTTAGATACTTCAGGCCGACCTTTTTTCTCGGCACATTCCCGCAAGGAGAATCCTATGTGTGGCATAATCGGCTACGCGGGCCATCGCCCTGCTGTACCTGTTATTATTGAAGGCTTACGCCGACTTGAATATCGCGGTTACGACTCTGCCGGAGTCGCCTTTGTGCAAAACAAAAAACTCAGCGTCATCCGAGCGGAAGGCAAGCTGGTCAATCTGGAAGCAAAGCTGGAAAGCGTGAATGTGACCATGGCCACCAGCGGCATCGGGCACACCAGATGGGCCACTCACGGAGTACCCGCAGAACGCAACGCCCACCCCCACTGCTGTCAGGATGAATCGTTAGCCATCATCCACAACGGCATTATTGAAAACTATCAGGAACTGAAAGCGGAGCTTAGCGAGAAAGGTTATACGTTCCGCTCAGAGACAGACACGGAAGTCTGCGCCAACCTGATTGCGGATTGCCTTGCCCAGACAAAACAACTGGATAAAGCTCTTTCCATGGCACTTTCACGTGCCGAAGGTGCATACGCCATTGTTGTCTGCGACACCCGCGACCCGAACACCCTGTACGCTGCACGCCAGTCCAGCCCGCTGGTAATGGGTGTGGGACAGGGTGAAAACTTCCTTGCATCCGACATCCCCGCATTTTTGCCCTACACCCGCGATGTGGTTTTTCTGGAAGACGGCGAAATGGCACGCATCGATGCCAACAGCTGGAACGTAATGAGCGTTACCGACCTGTCACCCATCGAAAAGAAAGTTCACCACATTACATGGGATGTGCAGGCCGCGCAGAAGGGCGGTTACAAGCATTTCATGCTGAAAGAAATTTTTGAGCAGCCCCGTGTCATCAGCGACTGCCTGACCGGCCGCATAGACTGGAAGCAACGCGTTGCCACACTGCCTGAATTCGAAAACGTCACCATTCCCCGCCGTCTGCATATTGTGGCCTGCGGCACCAGCTTTCATGCCGGTCTGTGGGGCAAGCAGCTGATAGAACAATGGGCTAAAGTGCCTGTTTCGGTCGAAATTGCCTCCGAGTTCCGCTACCGCCAGCCTATTCTTGAAAAAGACGAAGCCGTACTGGTAATCAGCCAATCCGGCGAAACCGCCGACACTCTGGCTGGCCTGCGTCTGGCAAAAGAGCAGGGGCTGCCCGTAATCGGCCTGTGCAATGTAGTGGGCTCTTCCATCGCCCGCGAAGCTGATACTGTGATGTACACACAGGCAGGGCCGGAAATCAGTGTGGCCTCCACCAAGGCCATGACCAGCCAGATGGCGGCCCTTACCCTGCTGGCCCTTTACTGGGGCAGCCGCAAAGGCGTGCTGGACGAGGAAACCCGCAGAGCGGCAATCGACGGGCTGGAAAAGCTGCCCGGTCAGCTGGAATCCGAACTGCCCAGAATGCGGGAAGAGGCAAAGCGCCTTGCCCGCGAATACTCCAACGCCCGCAGTTTCTTCTTCCTTGGCCGCGGTCTTTGCTATCCGCTGGCTCTGGAAGGCGCGCTCAAGCTTAAAGAAATCTCGTACATTCACGCCGAAGGTTACGCAGCAGGCGAAATGAAACACGGCCCCATCGCACTGATTGATCCGGAGTTTCCCACCTTTGCACTGGCACTCAGCGACGATCTGTACCCCAAGGTCAAATCGAACCTGCAGGAAGTACAGGCCCGCTCCGGCAAGATTATTGCTCTGGTGCATCCCGGCGCAGACCTTGTTGCCACCAGCCCGTGGGTAGTATCCGAAGCATGGGGAGCACTGTCATCTTTCATCGCTCTGCCCGCGTTGCAACTGTTCAGTTACGAAGCTGCCGACTACCTCGGAAAAGACGTTGACCAGCCGCGTAACCTCGCAAAAAGCGTCACGGTGGAGTAGCATTCTGCTCTGCCGTTAACTGAACAATTCAGTTAAAGACCACCACAATACCAAGCCGCCCCTTGCTCTTTTGAATGACACAGAGCGAGGGGCGTTTTTACTGCTTGCGGGGGCGGATATACACAATCCGCACATGCCTCATCCTTCAGTATCAACCTTAACCGGAAAGTCGCCGTGTATATGGAAGGATTTTAGGAACCGGATAACGTTGCAGATAATCAAGAACTCTATCACGGACGCTTGCGTCATCATGTTGCGACGCCACACCATACAGATGGACGGCTTATTCCGGAGGAAAATTTCTGAGCTTATCAAGGTTCTTCTTAGAAAAATCTACCAATTGATAGCAGTAGTGATATTTTGCCAGTGCACCCTTAGTGAAGCCGTTATCCCTACACTCTGAACGCACTGTCCCTATGGCTTTTGCCGCACTTCGGGCAATAATCTTATCATCTGAAAAAACATGTTCATAAACATACTGCACGCCAGAACGAACCTGCACTGCGTCAATTGTTTCTAAGACCTTACCCTAGTCTTTAACTCCGAATCTGCAGCCGCTATTCCAATGTGGCCTCTTGCATTTCTCCGTTTCAATAACATACAAATATAATTAAATAATTTTACCATATCACTAGTTAAGCACATTTACAGCATCTGTGCCTTGCACACTAAAATGCCTGCAGCAACCAATCTTTGAAAATCGGGTCAACAATGCGCCAGCGCCCGTCATTCAATTGTTCGATAATATCCTGCTCACTCAATGCATTTCGCGCAGACTGAACACCTCCTAGAGTAAGGCCATATTCCTGTAAAAATGCAGTGGAAGTAAGCTGGGCCTGCCCATCCTGCGCCAAACCTCGAAGCAATTTGAGCTGCCCTGCCGACAGCCCCTGCAAAATAGCCTGAAAACTATAGCGTTCATTGCCAAGCAGCAGTTCATATCCTTGCGTTACATGTTCCGGCGTACACGCATCCTCACATAGCTCAAACACTCGATACGCCAATGCCTGCAGGTAGTATGGGTACTGCTCTACGCTACGGGTAATCTTTCGGGCTACATCTTCAGGGCAATGCTTCCCGCCTTGCGCAAACTGCTGCCGGATAAATTCTACACATTCGTCCTCCGGCAGCGGGACAAGCTCCATCATGGTGGCGCTGTGATAAAAGGGCCTGCCCTTATTACTAAAAATATCTACAAGCACACGGCGGCGGCTACCCAGAAACACATATGAGGCTTTGTGTCGCTGCATGTGCTCGCGTAGCAGCGCCTCAACACGGGGCTCTTTGATGTCCACAATGTCCTGAAACTCATCAAGCGCTATACAAACATGAAAATCATCTTTTGCCAGCAGTGCTCCCAGCTCTTCAAGCAGACTTTCCAGAGCATCAAGAGAGTCTTTAGGGCGAGATGTCATCCGGATGCTGACAGCGGGCGTTCCTGTAGATGAGTCCAGCGTAAACACCGGTTGAACAGACGGCAGATGGCGCAACCACCTTTTTCCTTTATCCAGCAGGGATTCGTGCTCATGCAAACCCACGACAACAGCCTTGGCCAGCCGGTGAACCAGATCATCCACGGACACAAGACGCATAAACTGTGCATAAATGACACATACTCCCTCGCTCCGCAGTTGGTGCTGCACTCGCCGCACGAGAGACGTTTTGCCGTAACGCCTCGGGGCAAAAATAACTACGTTCATCCCGTTGCGGGCATGACCTGATAGCGAGCTCAGCTCCTCAACCCGATTGCAAAAGGGCTGGTCAGGCTCAAGTGTATCTGTGTGAATAGGGTTTTTCATAATTATTGAAACTAAATTATTGTAAAACAATAATCAAGAAATCCCGTCATAATTCTTATTCAGGCAACCGCATACGCCACGGCTTGCCAGCACCTTAAAAGTAAACCTTTTCAGCAATAATAATAGTTCACATATTCATTTCCCTGCAACGCACTGCTAACAGGGATTATAAAAGGAAGGAGTTATCCAGCGGCCTGCCATACGAAAAACACAGGAGTCACCATGTCGATGCAACACCTGCTTAATGAAACCGACATTCTTCTGAAGCACCTCGGCTTGAACGAAGAACCTTTCGGAATCCATTACTCGGACACAATACCGGACAATGCCTACGGGCCCAAAAAAGGAACGCCCGTCTCGCGCGAACTGGAAGAGCAGGGCGCGCTTGACATGCAAGCGGTCATGAGCACTTTTTCCTGCGTAATAGGCAACATATGGCTTGCCAGAAAGAAACATGCAGCCGCGTATATCTCTCCCGAAGAGTACGGATGTGTTGGAGGCGCATACTACTGTTCAATGATGAAGCCACATCTGCGCTTCATAGAACATTACGTTTCTACCGGCTTTGAAGGAACTCCGCTTGATGGTGAACGCTACATGCCGGGACCGGACGCCATGCGTGAGTTCATGATAAAAGTGAATCCCCGCAAGGCTGCTGCAACATACTGCATTTTCAAGCCGCTTTCACACTTCACCGACGATGACAAGCCCGAATTTGTAGTCTTTTTTGCACGACCAGAAGTTCTGTCAGGGCTTTTCACACATGCTGTATTCACTACAGGCGATATGGAGTGTGTAACTTCTCCTTTTGGTGCGGGATGCACCAATATCGTCGGCTGGCCTCTTTATTATAAAGAGCAAGGGTTGGAAAAAGCTGTCATCGGAGGCTTTGACCCGTCTGCCAGAAAATTTATGAAAACCGATGAACTTACATTTACTGTACCGCTTAGCCTGTACAACAAGATGCTCTCTACCCTGCCAGAATCAATGTTCAACCATGGTTCAAGCTGGCAAGGAGTTCGTAAGAAAGTGGACCGGAGCGCACGCGCCTGGGATGAAACGAAATAACGAAGGTGCAGAGCTACTGCCGGCAGGGCGTCGGCTACGTTGTTGAAGCCTTGCCAGACTCCGGACGAAAAGCTCTCAGCGCAAAGGGCAGGCATCGTCAACTCATCAAAGACTGATGAGGTTGGGAAAGATGTAAGCTATATGTGTTTTTAAAACGTTGATTGCACCCCCGCGGGACCGTTTACACGTTTTCCTGCCACCAAATAAAAAAGGCGGTTACAGCCCAATGCTGTAACCGCCTGTATCTTTTTTAACCGGAACCGGTCAGGATTTCTTCAACTGCTCAACAATGACCTGAAGCTCTCCAGACATTTTTGCCAGCAGGTCTATGGCCTTGCTGGACTCTGCCATGCCTTGTGACGTTTCGGTGGTAATATGAGCCACTTCTTCCACGGCCTGATTTATCTGCTCAGAAGCAGCGGACTGCTCTTCTGCCGCTGTGGCAATAGATTGCACCTGCACCGCGTTGGAATCGGCATAGGACAAAATCTTGTGCAATGCTTCGCCGGACTCCTGAGCCAAGGATGCGGCGTCCTCCACCGCGCTTGTGGCAGCGCCCATAGAATGAATGCTCGCTTTAGAAGCATTCTGTATTGCGTTAATCTTTTCGCCTACTTCTTTTGTGGCGCCGATGGTCTTTTCGGCCAGCTTACGCACTTCATCCGCCACCACGGCAAAGCCTCTGCCCGCATCGCCTGCACGGGCAGCTTCAATGGCTGCGTTTAGGGCCAGCAAATTTGTCTGATCGGCAATATCATTAATCACATCCATAATCATGCCGATGCTGTCCGCGTGGGTTTCCAGATTTGTCAGGTCTGAAGTCATGGTCTTTGCGGAATCCCGCAAAAAACCGACCGACTCAATAACCTTACCCACCAGTTCTGCACTGCGCCGTGCCTCGCGGTGTGTATCAGAAGCATAGGACGCAGCCTCACCGGAGTTGCGGGCGACTTCCATGACAGAAACATTCATCTGCTCCATAGCCGTGGCAGTTTCCGCCATCCGTGTGCGTTGTATGTCAGCTGCACCGGAAATCTGAGCAACCTGCGCTGCAAGTTCTTCTGTACTTGCGGCGATGCGCTCCACAACACCTTCAATCTGCGATGTCGCCTGCAGAATACCACGCCGTGTTGCCAGCTCTGCTTCTTTACGGGCTTCCTCGGCCTGCGCCACCGCCTTATGCGCCCGCTCGGCCGCTTGTGTCGCAATGCGCTCTTTCTGCTCCGTTTCCGCAATCATGCCCTTAAGACGGGTTACCATAGTGCGCAAAGCCTCTGCCAGAACACCCACTTCATCCTTGCGATGAATGTCCAGAGTTTCATCCAGCTTACCTTCAGACACTGCGGCAGCAAATGACACACCTTTTCCCAACGGACGGAAAATCAAAACCGAAGCGAGCAGGTTAACCATCACGACAGAAAGCAGCAGTGCCGTTACGGCCATTCCTATTGTAAGATACAGGTTTTCATTGGAGTCCCTGTTGATCACCTCTACATCTTCAAAGGCAATAACTTTCCATTTAAGGCCTTCGATAAAGTACACACTGCCTTCGTACTGCTTTCCGTTGTGCTTAAAGGTAATGTTGCCGTTGTCAGTTCTGCCCTGATACTTTTTCAGATCGGGAATCACATCCCACAGACTTTTGCCAAGGTCATCATCGTCAGGCGCTGCCATAATGAATCCGTCCTGTCTGATGAGCAGTACATTTTCAAAATCCAGAACCTTCTTTGTAAAATCGGTTATTTCAGTCATGGCAAGGTTGGCGCACAACGTTCCCAGCATAACGCCGTCCTTCATGACGGGAACACCGGCAGCCATAACCAGTATCCCCATAGAGGAAGTGTAAGGAGTTGTAATTATCCTCTTTTCACCATTAAAAATGCGTGAATACCATTCACGCCCCAGATCTCTCGCATTAAAATTCGGAATCTGTCCCTTGGCGGTATAGGTCAGGCCGCTGGATAAACAATAATACGCTTCGCTTACTCTGGTCTGAACAGTCAGACTGTTCAGCAGCGATAATCTGTACTCCATATCCTCCGGATTATGAGGATCAAGGACAGGAGCCAGCATCTTTGCCGTCAGCTCCAGCGCATTGAAATATACATTTGTTTTTTCTAAAACAGCTTTGCCTACAGCTGTCGCCACTGTCTCCAGATTTTCAGACTGAGCATTATTAGATGAGTCATTGAAACGCTGGTATGAAACACCAGCCATAACCACAATTACAACGGCAAAAAACGCCAATACGCTTAGTACAATTTTATTTTTTGCACTTAAAACCATTCCCGCTCCCTTTAGTAACGCAGAGTCTTCATTTATGCGGATGCTGCGTTCACTTTGCTCTATCACTTATACGAATTTCTTCAGGTGGCGCCCATATAACACCAGTGTTACATCACTCTGAAGTACCATTGCGTACAGTTTAAATACTTGCGGGAAAAGGAGCACAAATCATGCCATACAAAAGTCTTTTTCCATCATTGCCACACACATAACATTACAGTTTACTTATATGATATCGCCACAATCTCGTCAGACGACAATTCATCTGAAAACGGTTGCATAAAAGGAACACTGCTTATCACTTTATTTCTTCAAAACGCACCCAACACACAGGATGTGTTCCACACGTGAAACCTATGTTCCAATAAAGCAACGTCACCTGCTGAAAAAAGAACTCCGACGTAACGCAGAAAAGCATTTTTCATTTAATAACAGAGAGATACTATTTAGTTACAAATTCAGAAACGGGCAGCACCGTGCGGCAGCGCCTGTGACAGGGCTTGCTGCCCCGATTCACGCCCTTCAGGCAGGCGCCATCTCTACCGCGCATTCCATCAACTGCCCGGCACATTCTTGCGCTCAATTTTGGACTGATTATTATTAATTGGCCCGCTCTAGAAACATTCCTGCAAATCCCCAATTCGCTTCTGGCATTTGCAGGCCAATAATACAGTGCGGAAAGGGTAAGGAAAGTAATGTTAATTTCTTGTTACAGAGAGCAAAAACATGCCCTTCCCGTTGACACACAAACTGGCTCACGGTAAACTTTTATAAAATTTTGCCCGGGCCCTTTTGGCCTATTAATTTAAAAGTGGCCCGTCTACAAAACAGGAAGTGTGCATGGCAAAAGGAACAAGGTCTACAGCATTCATTACAGGGCTGTACCTTCTTTATCTTTTCATACCCATCGGGTTGCTTTTCGTTGGATCATTCGGTGAGCGCTGGACTAACACCATGCTGCCTACCGGGGTCACTTTTGACTGGTACATGCAGTTATGGGAGGAAGGCAGCTTCCGGCGGGCCTTTATGGTCAGCATGCAGGTAGTTGTCGGAACGTGCGTCATCTGTACGTTGCTGGCAGTTCCGCTGGCATATGCACTATATAAAAGTGCCTCCAAGGGCATTCTGGTCGCCGCACGGATAGTATTTCTTCTACCTATTGCCGCCCCCCCTCTGGTGCTGGCCTTCGGCTTCATTCTCATATTCACCAGCGATGCCACTCCGTGGCTGGGCAGCATCTGGCTGCTCATTGCAGGTCATGTGGTCCTCACCCTGCCATATCTGCTGCAGACGCTGGTTGCAGACATGCGCCACCTGAACCTTAACCGGCTGGAAATTGCCGCGGAATCACTGGGCGCCACGTTCCCGCAGCGGTTCATGGATGTGATTGTTCCCTTATTACGGCACAGCCTTGCCTCCGGCCTGATCATGGTTGCGGCTCTGTCCATTGGTGAATTCCAGCTTTCCAACCTTATTTCAGGCTTTTTATACCGCCCGTACCCTGTAGTCCTGCTTCAGGCGTTTTACGGAGCCACAGGCTTTGCCTGTGCCGCTACGGTTATCCTGCTGGTTCTTGCACTGACTGCTTCATCCATGGGTGCACTGGCTGCCCGCGCGGCAGCAAAATAAAGGGAAGTCTTCATGAGTCTTATCATAAAAAATCTTCAGTTCTGCTACCCGAACACGACAACCGGCGTGCATGACATCAACCTGACAATCAACAACGGTGAACTGCTGGCTGTCATCGGATCGTCAGGTTCCGGCAAAACAACGCTGCTCAACCTCATTGCGGGCTTCCTTACGGCCAAAAGCGGCAGCATCTTCATTGATGACACTGATATTACGTATCTGCCTGTACGCGAACGCCAGCTTGGCGTCGTGTTCCAGTCGTATGCTCTCTTCCCGCACATGACCATCTGGGAAAACGTGGCCTATCCGCTGAAGATACGAAAAATCGACAAGGCAAAACGTCGCACTATGGCGTATGAAGCGCTTGAAAGAGTAGGCCTGAAAGGATTCGGCGATCGTCGCCCCACCACCCTTTCCGGCGGGCAACAGCAGCGTGTCGCGCTGGCCCGCGCCCTTGTGTTTGCTCCTAAAGTGCTTTTGCTGGACGAACCGCTTTCCGCGCTTGATGCCAGCATGCGCAGCGATATGCGCGACGAGATTCTGCGCCTTCAGCGCGAATTTGATATCGCCACGGTCCACATCACGCACGATCAGGAAGAAGCTCTCTCCATGGCAGACCGCGTAGCGGTAATGCAGGCCGGAAACCTTGTTCAGGTTGCTCAGCCGAAAGAACTGTATGACGCCCCTGCCACCAAAAGTGTGGCCGGCTTTGTAGGTGAAGCCAATCTGTGGGACGGCATTGTGCGTTCCGCCGATACGGTGGAACTACCTTTCGGCGTTCTCAGAACCACCCCGCACAATCTTGCTGCCGGAACCAAAGTCACTGCGCTTGTCCGTCCCGAAAATGTTCTCACCGCCCAAAGCCCCGACGGTACAAACCAGTTCGGCGGAAACATCATCCGCGACCGCTTCCTCGGTGCTATGCGCCGCTATGATCTTGCTGTCGGAGACTCGGTCATTCTGGGCCAAACAGGAGAAAGAACAGCCATCGAGTCAGTATATATTGCCCCCGAACACGTGCGCCTGCTAACGGCGTAAAACCATGAACCCGAGGATAAAGACTATGAAAAACAAACTGATGCTCTTTGTCGCAACCATGTTGTTGTTTGTCGCTCAGACTGCCTTGGCGTTCGACGGGGCAGAACTCTACCCCGGCGAAAAAGCGCTGTACGAAAAAGCTGCCGAGGAAGGCATGGTCGTCTCTTTTGACACCGGCCCCACCTGGGCCAACTGGGGTACCATGTTCAAACGCTTTAAAGCCCGCTACCCCGAAGTGGAAATGGCCTACAACGATCTGGGTTCCGGTGCTACCGTTGTCGCGCTTGAAAAAGCCCGCAGACGTCCTCAGGCCGATACTGCCTACTACTTCGGCGCATCTGCCATTGACGCAGCCAACAAGGGCCTGCTGACTGGCTTTGAACCCGTTAATTACGAAAAACTTCCCGACGTTTACCGTGACAAGGAAGGCCGCTGGTTTATCGTTCACCAGCTGACCATCGCGTTTCTGGTAAACAAAAAGCTTGTAAATACCGTCCCTCAGTCATGGGCGGATCTGAAAAAGCCTGAATACAAAAATGCCATCGTATACCTTGATCCCCGCTCCACCGGACAGGGACAGGTACTCAGCTTTGCAGCCAACTACGGTAACGGCGGCGACATGAGCAGCGTTCTGCCCGGCATGGAATATCTGGCCGAACTGCACAAAGCAGGCAACGTGATGCGCGTGGAAGGCACCACCCCCTACGCAAAATTCCTCAAGGGCGAAATTCCCATCTGGATCGGCTACGAAAATGACGGCCTGAAAGCCAAATACAAAGACGGCATGGGCGACGATATTGCCGTGGTGATTCCCCGCGAAGCCACTGTTGCCGCACCCTACGCCATCAGCATGGTCAAAGACGGTCCTAACCCCAATGCCGCCAGGCTCTGGCTTAACTTCATCATGACCGACGCTGGGCAGACCACCTTTGCAGAAGGATTTGTCCGTCCTTCCGTACCCGGCATAAAGCTGCCTGCCGATATCGCAGAGCGCTTCCCTGAAACTCCGCAACTGCGTCCTCTGGACCTGCATAAGGCTGCAGGCCTGAAGTCTGAAATCGACAGCGCATGGACAAGGTTAGTTCTTGGCAAATAGCACACAAAACATTCGCAGCAACCGGGGGCGGCTATGGCTTATGGCCGCCCCCGGCTCACTGGTCATACTGCTGTTTTTTATCATTCCGCTGGGAGTGGTGATTTCCGAGGCTTTTATAGGCAGTGAACCGACTTTTGCCACGCTTTTCAACGATTCTGTTTTCTGGCGGGGGCTCGGCGGGACTCTGGTTGTGGGATTAAGCGCGCCCACCTTGTCGCTTATCGTCGGATTTGCTGTGGCATGGCATATGTCTGCTCTTAGCGAACGCGTGCGGACCACATTGATGTTCTGGATATCGCTGCCGTTGACATTTTCCGGCCTGATTGTGGCGTACGGCTTTATTCTGGCATTCGGCAGGGCCGGTTTTGTCACTCTGGGGCTGGCGCAAGTCGGCGTGGAGCCAACAACCATCTCCGGCTTTCTGTACAGTCCAGAAGGGCTCGCTTTCGCATATTCGTACTACCTCATTCCCAGAGTTGTACTCACCCTGCTGCCTGTTCTGGTCAACTTTGACCGGTCACAGCTGAAGGCCGCGGAGTCTCTGGGAGCGTCCCCTCTGCGGGCGCTTAAAGATGTACTGATTCCGCAGGTACTGCCCAGTGCGATCAACGCGTTCTGTCTGGTCTCTGCTGTGGCAGTGGGCGCCTACGGTACAGCTCTGGCGCTGGTAGGCACGCAGGTCAACATTCTGCCCCTTACCCTGTACAGCCGCATATCGGACACCGGTTCGGATTTCCCCTCTGCTGCCGCACTTTCAGTAGTATTGCTGGCACTGTGCACGATCATACTTGCCATGGGAGAATTATACTCCGCAAAAAGGAGCCAGAGTGAAGCTCATCATTAATTCAGTTAACAGACTCATTAACCTTACAACTGCCACACGCTTTGTTCCCGCTGGCAGAACCTGGCAGCCCATTCACGCTGATGAGCCGACTGACGGCAGAAGCGTATCACTGCAGGAGGCTGTGCGCTGGCTGCAGACAGAAAGTGACCAGCCGTGCAAAGTGCCCGTAGGGGTCATCGGAGGGCGCTCGGCCGAGCCGTTTCAGCTGGAAGCGGCAGAAGAAGCAGGCAGAATCATCGGCAACATGCGCCTGACGCTGCTTTGCGGCGGACGTCAGGGAATAATGGAAGCGGCATGTAAAGGAGCCTCTGCCGTGGGCGGGCTTACCGTGGGCCTGCTGCCCGATGATGAGCCAGAAATGGCCAACCCGTATGTGGACATCCCTCTGGCAACGGGCATCGGTGTTGCGCGCAATGCGCTGCTCACGCGCGCGGCGTTATGCCTTGCCGCTGTTGGCGGCGGTTACGGCACCATTTCTGAAATCGCCTTCGGGCTGCAGTTCGGCAAACCTGTCTTTGCGCTGGCCGACCCGCCTGCTGTAGACGGTGTTGTGCGCTGCAACAGCCATCAGGAACTTGGCGACAATATTGCCAGAACAGTTCTCAACCTTTTGGCCTGACAGGCATACTCCGGCGGATGAGGCTTGCATTGCCTGACGAACAAAGGCAACGTGCAGAAAAATGCAGTACGCATCTGCCAACGCCGAGAGAAACACCATGCCCCGCACATCGTCTGACGTGACAACATCCGTACGCCTGCAGCTGGAAGACCTGATAAACAGCCTGCCTGTTCATTCACGCATTCCCCCACGCCGCAGCCTGATGCAAAGCTACGGTGTAAGCCGCACCACTATTGACCGCGCCATTGCGGAACTTACGGCAGACGGCGTCCTTTACGCGCGGGGAGGCTCCGGCACCTATGTTGCCGAACGCAGAATAGAAGCACATTCCGGCAAGCAGGGGCTGACAATCGGCGTCCTGCTGCCGGATATCCGCCGCTACAACTATCCCGCCATCCTGCGCGGAATTGAGCATGCCGCGTTTGAGCGCGGCGTCAACCTGATGGTGGGTAATATTGAAAATCAGGCAACGCGACAGAACCACTACCTGAAAAGCTTTGTCAGCAGCGGCGTAAGCGGGGTCATTATTATCCCTGCACGCCCCAATCCATCTGAGCAGCTTGAAGAGCAGTTGTATGCCATGCTGCATGATGTCACTGCCAACAACATCCCCTGCGTATTCTGCAACCGCGCTCCGCTCGGCTTTGAAGCCCCTCAGGTTATCTGCAACGACTTTCTGGGCGGGCTGCTGGGCACACAGCATTTGCTTGAACAAGGCTACAGGCGCATCGCATACATTTCCCATCCACGCTATACAATATCGCTGAACCGCTACATGGGGTACCTCAGCGCACATACTCTGGCAGGAATCGTTCCGGACCCTGCGCTGACGGTCTTTTCTGAAAGTTGGGACTTTGAAAAACCCGGCAGGCAGGAACTCGCCCGCCTTATCAGCCTACAGCAGCCACCTGATGCGGCGTTCTGCTTTACAGACTTTCTGGCGCTGGGAGCATACAGGACGGCTGTCGAGCATGGCCTGACACCCGGTAGTGACTTCGGAATCATGGGCTATGATGATAACGCGATCTGCAAAACAGTCGACATCCCGCTCAGCTCGGTAAAGGTGCACTCTTTTGAAATGGGAAGCATGGCGGCAAAAGTGCTTTTCGAAAGTATAGCCCGCCCGAGAACCTTTAAGCCTTCTACAGACATCCTTGCTCCGGAGCTGGCTATACGAGCAAGCAGCAGAAGGGTTCTCAAACCATAGTGCCGGCAACGCCTGCAATCTGTCTGACAGCGCACACAAAAGGTACCCCCCAGCATAGCTGGGGGTTCTTCATATGCGCCTATAAGGCTTTCTTACTAGCAGCGCCCTAGCAGGCGCACGTTCGTCTGGCATCTGCATCTCTGTTACTTGCGACCCGTAAACGGGTTTCCAGAATATGGAAGAGATAATTGATCACCAAGCTTATCATGCTCAAGTTGGTGCCTAATGTAATCTTGTATCTTTGCCTTATTTTTTCCAACTGTATCTACGTAATATCCACGGCACC
>NZ_JBKEBF010000044.1:0-101889 GCF_047973035.1 Oleidesulfovibrio sp. | reverse complement strand
TTAGCAGTCGTTTCCAACCGTTATTCCGGTGATACAGGTAGATTATCCACGCGTTACTCACCCGTGCGCCACTTTACTCATCCCCGAAGGAACTTTCACGTTCGACTTGCATGTGTTAAGCACGCCGCCAGCGTTCAATCTGAGCCAGAATCAAACTCTCCAGTTAAAAAACTGTAAAGCCATTCTTAATGGCCAAATAAAGCTGAACTTATTTCCTGTCCAACTCGCTATTTAATTGTCAAAGAGCTTCGTCGTTCCGCTGTTAGACTTTACCGTCGAAGCGGAGGGCTTTATGAGCTTTTCGTCGAAGCTTGTCAACGCTTTTTTTCAGAAAGTTTAAAAACTTTCTTGAAGCGCCAAACTGTTTAAAGAGCTGTTAGCCTTGCGACGAAGGGGTATCTATGCTTTGCCCTCTTAACTGTCAACAACAATTTTCATTTTTCCCATTTTTTTCTTGTTTTTTTCTGATGCTATATAATGATAAGTCTGTTTGAAAACTTGCCAACTATTCGCAAGGAAGGTATCTACCCCCCCACAATCAGTCTTTGGCTTTATCACATTTTCACACCCAGCCAAGAGGACACACATGTCTTTAAGCAAACAAGAGTTGAAAGAACTGGCCGCACAAGTAGAACAAGGTGTATATGTAAAACGCTCTACCCTGTACATCGCAGTAGGCATTGCACTGGTGGCGGGCATGTACATCGGTAACCTGCTGACCAGCACCATGAGCCAGAATCAGCCAGTAACCAAACAGCGTGTCACCCAAGTGACTGCCGGACAAACTGACGCGACGCAAGTTCCCGCAGCACAGATGGCTCAAATTCTTGATCTGGAAAAGCACTTGCAGCATACGCCGGATGATGTGGCAGCATGGACCAAGCTCGGCCACCTTTACTTTGATACCAACCAGCCGAAACCTGCCATCAGGGCGTACAACAAGTCACTGGAGCTGAAGCCTGATGATGCTAATGTCATTACCGATCTGGGCGTAATGTATCGGAGAGACCATCAGCACCAGCTTGCACTGGAAACCTTTGAGCGAGCCATTGCCGTCGACCCCACACATGAAGTTTCACGCTTCAACAAGGGCATCGTGCTGTTCTATGATCTGAAGAAAAAAGATGAAGCTTTTGCGACATGGAATGAGCTTGTGCAACTGAACCCGAATGCGCGCACCCCCGGCGGCACGCCCGTGAAGGAAATGATCAACCAGCTTAAGGCCCAATAGGCCGGCACTACAATCTTGTCTGCAGCGATACAGGTCGGGGGCATATAGTCCCCGACTTTTTTTTAAGCTGTGCACCGGCAAAAAAAAACCAGCAAAACCGACAGATCTTAGCTGTACCGGCAACTGGTCAGGTAACTGACCCGAGAATTGACCATTGTCAGACAGGGCAGGCATGCGTGACAATAGCTGTAAAACCCACTATCAAAACTGGTGGGCTTACTTCTGCTCCGTTTATTTTACCCAGTATCTTTACTAAAAGCTTCAGCACTGAAATAATCAGGTTTTTCATGCGGCAAACTATTCGCGTATATATATTCCGGCTCATTATTTTAAGCACGTTATTCATGTTGAGTGGGGCTTCCTTCCCTTCTCTTGCAGCTTCCCCGATGTCCATCCCGCTGGATGAACTGCAGTCCCGCATGTGGGTTAAGCCCTACATGTCCGTTCTACCTGACGTCTCCGGCAGTATGACCATTGCCGAAGCGGCGTCCGCCAGACAGGTCGGGGAATATGTGCCTTTTGACGCTATTCCGTTCCGCAGTGATGCCAGAACGTTATGGGTAAAAATGACGTTACTCGGCACTGATACAACAGCATCAAGTACGGCAGAACGCTTTCAGTTACTGCCGGTAAATTCTGAGCAACGTGCCG
Organism: Oleidesulfovibrio sp.; assembly: GCF_047973035.1. Lineage (NCBI taxonomy): Bacteria > Pseudomonadati > Thermodesulfobacteriota > Desulfovibrionia > Desulfovibrionales > Desulfovibrionaceae > Oleidesulfovibrio > Oleidesulfovibrio sp. The sequence continues at coordinate 100,007 of NZ_JBKEBF010000044.1, read as the reverse complement.
CAGATCAGACGGATGTTCCGGCAAATCAGCCCGACAGTGGGAACCAAACCGGCAAAACGCCACAGCCGGAAAGCGGACAAACGCTCTATCACACCACTGCCCACTCATTTCCTGTACTTCAGTTAGGCCCCACTGCTCCCACACCTGTTGAGCTGTATGTTCCTGCCCCGCACCTGACTGGCGGTTGGCAACGGATTACAGTTTCGGGCACAACCGTCCCTCTTCCTTCGATTCATGCAACACCTGTTACTGTATACCTCAGACTTGCCGGAGTTCCAGGGCCCTGGTTCCAGCCGGTTCTGCACGAAGCTTCCGGTGCATTTGACGGAGCCATTACAGCAGCTTTGCCCATGCATATGGTACAAGGCTTCCTGTTGGCTCTTTTGCTTCTGAACTGCGCACTCTGGTTTACAAGCCGTGCAAGGTGGCGCCTGTGGGCATCGGCTTGCGTCATTGCGGTTCTGGTTCATTCTTTTTCTCCTGTTGCAACAACCACGCTGTTTTCATGGGACAGCGTCGCGGCTCTTTTTTTACCCGGTATCGCTTTGCTGACTCTGGCCCAGACCGGTCGCCGTATGCTGAACAGTGACACAGCCCCGAAAACAGACAGACTGTTTGCTCTCTGCATGGTGCTGGGAGCGGTACTTGCGCTGCTGCCGCTTATTCCTCAGTTACGCTTTTTACATGTTGCGCTACCGCTTTGGCCATTGCTGGCCATCCCGCTTGCGCTGCCTGCGCTTGGCCGCTGGCAGGAAGGGGTTGCCGGTTCCGGACGATACCTGCTGGCCTGCCTGCTTCCCGCTGCGGGAACCGTGGCCGGTATGAGTGCGGCTTTGACTCCGGACGCCCCGTTATGGGCTACGCTGGGCCCTGCCGTAGGAATGGCGCTGGGCCTCTTAAGCCTTTCGTGCGGCCCAGTGCAGGAAAACAATGCACCCTGTACCGCAGCATCAAAAGAGCCTGAAGAGAGCTTGATCACAGATGCTCAGCCTGATTTTGAACAACAAGAGCCCAGCCTGACTGCAAGCTCTTTACTGGCAAGGGTAAGTCATGACCTGCGTACCCCCTTAACTGCAATTATCCATGCTGCAGAACAGCTGGCGATCGAAACAGGGCCACACAGCACAAGCAAGCAACTTAACCTTATTCAAGCCGCCGGTCGCAACCTGCAGCTGCAGATAAACGACCTCATCGATGCTGCCCGTGCGGCCAAGGGTAGAACAACGTTGAAGTCCAACCGCTTCAACCTGCACCATGTTCTTGAAGAAGCGCATGAAATCGCGCTCATCAAAGCCGGACATAAAGGCCTGCAGCTGTCGTGGTTCATGTCGCCGCACATGCTGGTGAACTTCAGGGGAGATGCAGACCGTATTCTTCAGATCGTACTTAACCTGCTGGGAAATGCGATACGCTTTACGGATGAAGGAACCATCAGGTTGTCTGTAGGACGGGTGGAAGACTCGACCGACTCAGGCCATCTTCTTTTCGCCATAAGTGACACAGGCATCGGCATCCCGCTGGAGAATCCGTATGCAGTCTTTGACAATTTTTGCGTCAGCCCCGGTACAGGCTCCGGTCGCTACGGCGGTATGGGGTTGGGCCTTTCCATAGCACGGGACCTTGTAAGCATGATGGGAGGAGTAATCTGCCTTGAAAGCACGCCCGGAGCAGGAACAACCATTTCGTTCACCTTGCGCTTGCAGCCTGCATCACAGCTGCCTCAGGGGCTTGCAACCGGTCTGGACAGACAGCCCGGGTTAGTGCTGTTGACAGATGATATCGCCAGTAACAGACAACTCGTTACCTTTTTCCTGGAAGATACACCACTGGCCTTTGTAGAAGCCAGAAGTGGTGCTGAAGCTGTCCGCAAATTCCGGCGCAGGCTTCCTGCTCTCGTCATGATTGATTCTCAGATGCCTGGAATGAACGGGCCGGATACGGTACGCACTCTGCGCAAAGCAGAAAGCGAGTTAGGCCTTATGCCCGGTCCCATTCTGGGTATCGTTCGATCCGGGGATGAACAGGCTGCAAATGCCATGAGAGCAGCGGGTTGTTCATCTATACTGTTGCGTCCCTTCACCCGCGGAACGCTGCTTGCTGTTGTGTCTGAAACGATTGAACACATCAGACCTGCAGCTGAATCTGCTGCAGGTGCAGTACAGCAGGCATCTACAACACAGACTGCAACTCCAGTGATTGCGATACAGACAGACTCTATTGGAGAAGAGCGCAACGGCAAGAAAAAAGAAACAACAGATGACGAGCCGGAAAAACAGGCAACTCATGCTCTTGAGCCAGCTGAAACTTCAGAACAAAAAGCAATCCCAAGCAACGAAGAAAAGGGTGCCGATGCTGATTCAGAAACACACAACGACAACTTTCCGGAAAAAGAAAATAGTACAACAGTTGACATAAAGGCACAAAAGGCCGATGTCCCTCCCGCACTGCAGCAAACTCGAGAGCAACACTCTGAGAAAGAGCTACCCGAGCACCCCGTGCAGCCGGAAGAAGGACACCACGGGGAAGAGGTTGAAGAAGGAATCCCTTCTGTTCTCACTCCGGAAACATTCGCCCGCATTTCAGCCGCTGTTGCAGCGCTTGCAGAACCAAGGCAGACTGCCGTAACGAAGCGCATGGGCCACGACGCGAAGACTGAAGCTTTCGCAGAAAATCCTGACTTGAATAGCCTGCGCACAGCTGATGCCATGAGTCCGCAGCCTGCTGAAAAAATGGTGCAATCAAGGCCTGCATTCAATGTGCAGGAGCAGAACAACAGTGAGTTACCGACCCAGCTGAAGAGCCTGAAGGACAGCCTTGTTTCCGGTAAAAAGGCCGTTGTGCTAGGCTCATTACCACAAGTGCAGCTTGCGTCCGCAAACATAGCAGCCACAGCTTCTGAGCTGGGGTTACAGGCGCTGCACCGCATTGCGCGCTGCGTTGCAGATGCTTCTGCTGCAGGCGACAATGATGCCGTTCGCGACCTTTTTGACGAACTTGAAAGCGCAACTATACGTAATCTGAAGGCGCTTGAAGATCTGCACAAGATGCAGACCGCAATAAAACAGTGATACCAGCTACAGGCGGATTCCAATGACACATTCCCCCGCCTCTGAACACCAGAAGAATACAACGATTCTGGTAGTTGAAGATAATAATGTCAGCAGCACCATGTTGCGTTTTGCACTGCAAAAAAAGCAGTACAACGTCCATTGTGTTCAAGACGGAGAAGCCTGCCTGAAGGCACTTGAGGCACAGCCTTTTGATCTGGTTCTGATGGACATTGAATTGCCCTTTATGACCGGAGATGAAGCTCTCAAAAGAATTCGGGACGGGCAAGACAGGTATTGCGGTATACCTGTCGTTGCCATGACGGCACATGATTCGCTTGAAGCCCTTGAGCGGCTCTCAAAAATCGGATTTGATGCAGTACTCAACAAGCCACTTGACCTGGCGGCTCTGATGCATACAATTGAAAAAATATTGTGCCGCAGCAAATAATAATACGTATGCAGACAAATAGAGCTGCGTTTATATAATTTTTCAGACTGCTCACTCGAACAAATTTTTAACTGTCATGCTATTCTGTTTGCTGAACAAACTGTCTCAGGAATCTAGAATATGCCCGTCATTACTTACTTATGACAGGTATTGCGTTGACACTTTGTAGCGGCAGGAGTATCACCACACCTCTGAGTGAGTGAACACACCGTTTATTACTGCAACATACCATTGTAGGGATCTCATGAAACGCGACATTATACTTGATACCGCCGCACGCCTTTTTGCTGAGCGCGGCTTTAACAATACACCCACCAGCTTGCTTGCACGCGAAGCTGGCGTGGCTGAAGGCACTATCTTCCGTCACTTCAAGACTAAAGACGATATCTTTCTGACATTGGTTACCAATGTAAAGAAGCAGCTCATCAGTGATATTGAAAAATATCTTGAGGTACGTACTCCCGAAAGCAGCATGGAAAAAGTTATTTCCATCATCAAGTCTTTCTATGTGTTTGTTAAAAAGAACAACATGGAGTTCTGCCTTATTTTCCGTGACGCACCAACCCGTTACGGTCACAGAAATGACGATGTTTTTCTGCAGATTCAGGAAATCTATACCTACCTTACCGAGTACCTGACTCAGGCGCTTGAAGAAGGAAAGCAGGACGGCTCAATTCGTCAGGGTGTAAACACCAACGATACTGCCGGGATGATTGTAAGCCTTGTCGTAGGTCTTGTTCGTGCTATGCATTTCGGCTTTGTTGAACCTTCCGACGATGTTCTGCGTAGCGTTATTGACAACATTCGCCACATGCTTACCTGCGAATAGATAAAAACAAACAATACTATATTCAAAAAGGCCGCAGATAATGCGGCCTTTTTTATTTTTATGAGCGTACACATTTATTTTATGAAGCATTCTAAAACGCAATACGACTTTCTACATGCAATAATTGACAAGACCCCATAGTGTAAGACTATATTTACGAATTATATTTAACGTAACACACCACAACACCCGTTTTTTGTTACAGTTCAGGGGGCAATTATGCGCTGGAAAAACATCAGGCTGGCAGGTAAATTTGCTGCTGGTTTCGGGCTGGTACTGGCACTGGTAGTTGTTGTTGCAGGCTGGTCGTATTTCGGTATTGGCACCATCGTCCACAATGCACAGCAGGTAATCGAAGGTAATAAGCTACGAGGCGATGTTGTCCAGCGGGTTGTTGACCACCTGAAATGGGCAGAACAGGTGCAGACACTTCTTAACGATGACAACGTCAACGAACTTTCCGCTCAGACAGACCACAAATTATGCGCTTTCGGTAAGTGGTTGTACGGCCCCGAGCGCAGACAGGCAGAAAAGCTTGTACCTCGTATAGCCCCGCTTCTTTCCGCCATTGAAGGCCCCCATGAAGAATTGCATAATTCTGCTTTGGATATTCAGGCCGCTTATACTCCTACAGACTCTTCACTCGGAGCTTTCCTCCGCGACAAAAAAGCCGACCACCTATATTGGCTGAATGCAGTCATGGTCAAAGTATCCGACCCATCACGCGCTTCGCTTGGTGTACAACTTGACCCTGCAAAGTGTGCGCTTGGCAAATGGCTGAACAGCGAAGGGTTGCAGCAACTGCACACTAAAGACCCGAAGCTGGCCGCTGCAATCGAGCAGATGATTCCCGCGCACGAGCAACTGCATCATGCGGGGCATGACCTCGAAGGCCTTGTGGGAGCAGGTCAACACGCAGAAGCACTGCGGCAGTATCATTCAAAAATTGTTCCCATCGCCAAACAAACTATCGCATCGTTGGACGCGATAATAGCCATGCACGATGACCGTATGGCCGGTATGGAAAAAGCCAGACGTATTTTTGTGGAAAAAACGACTCCTGCTTTGAAAAAAGTACAGGAAATTCTGTTTGCCGTCCGCGACACCACAGCGGATGACATTATGACAGATCAGCAGATGCTCGACGCTGCCACCAATACACAGGCCGTTGTTCTGGTAGTCGGTTTTATCTCGCTTATCGTAGGTCTTATCGCTGCCACGGTAATCTCGCGCGGCATCGTAGCTCCGTTACGCAAAGGTATTGATTATACCCGCCAGATTGCCGATGGCGACCTGACAGCCCGGATTGACGTAAACCAAGCTGATGAAGTTGGACAGATGGCTGATGCTATGCGCCAGATGACTGAACAGCTCAAGGGAATTACAGGTGAAATCGAATCCGGCGCAGGCAATGTTGCTGCCGGAAGTGAGCAGCTTTCCGCTTCGGCCCAGGCACTGTCTCAAGGCGCAACTGAACAGGCGGCATCTGTAGAAGAAATCACCTCCAGCATGGAAGAAATGGCAGCCACAACCCAGCGCAATGCTCACAATGCAGCAGAAACAGACAGCGTAGCCCGCAAGGCAGCCATAAGTGCAGAAGAAAGCGGAAACGCCGTTACCAGCACTGTATCTGCAATGAAGGATATTGCAGGCAAGATTGCCATCATTGAAGAAATTGCCCGCCAGACAAACCTGCTGGCCCTGAACGCTGCCATTGAAGCAGCCCGTGCAGGCGAGCATGGCAAAGGATTTGCCGTTGTGGCAGCAGAGGTACGCAAGCTTGCTGAGCGCAGCGGACAGGCAGCCGCTGAAATCGGCAACCTTTCCGGAACCAGCGTGAGGGTGGCAGAAGAGGCCGGAAGACTGCTGGAAGAACTTGTTCCCATGATCAAGAAAACATCTGACCTTGTGCAGGACATTGCCGCAGGAACAGCGGAACAGGCCACAGGCGTTGAACACGTCAATAAAGCAGTGCAGCAACTGGATCAGGTTGTACAGAATAACGCTGCTGCTGCAGAAGAAATGGCCTCAACCAGTGAGGAGCTTTCGTCGCAAGCGGAACAACTTCTGCAAACGGTCAGTTATTTCAAAACAGACACTGCAACGAGCACTGCGACAAGATTCGACGTACAAGCAACTACGCGCCCGGTACATCGAAGTTCCGGCAGCCGTGGGTATGCCCCGCAACTGCCGGAAACACCAGCTACGCGAAAGGGAGCCAGCCCCATCGTACTAAGCGATGACGAGGATTTCGAACGCTACTAGTCACACTACATCAAAATACCCAAAACCGGTCAGCCCAGCTGACCGGTTTTTCTCTTGCCTTCTGCATACAAAGCCTATATCGATAGCTCTATATAAAAATAAAAAGGGCTAACGATGCAGTTTAGTTACATCTTAACGATCCTATGGGCAATCCTTCTGGCGACGTTCCTTTCGCTCGGCAACGTATGGGTAGGTCATCTGGTCCCGGATTCTCCCTGGCGGCCCCGCATCATAGCTTCGCTCTTCCCTATTCTTGCTACACTTTTTTCATTTATTTCCAACACGTTATTCATAGCCACAGTATCATTGTTCCTTGTTATAGATCTCGTGCGTAACTTCGTTACGTATAATAAGAACAAACAGTTTTACCCAATGCTCTCCGCTTACGGAGTAATGCCCCCATTACACTGGTACGAAAAGCTGCTTATCCGCCTGAGGCTGTTTACGCCTGCTGTACAAGCCATGACAAAGCATGACAGTAAAGCTGTCCACTGGCCCGTTTTACTTTTTGCATTATGTTTCCTGTGAATCTGGCTTTGTTGTTGCACTCCTCTGCCATTCCTCTTACACACGCACCAACCCAAACAGAATTCCAGACGCCCGCCAGCCTCGTCCCCACAGTCCCCTTCACTGATACCACCCAAGCCCCCTCTAGCCTTGCTCATGCAGGTAGTCCCCTAACCACAACGCACAAAATACTTTTTACAAATGCTGGCTACAGAGGGAGCTCTTCGGCTGGTCTGCAAAGAATTATCATGACAGTCCGCCACGCCTATGCAAAGCAGCCTGCGCACCCCATTGCCATTACCCTGCACGGAACGGCAGACAAAAGTGTACGCAAAGCGGTTACAGTCTATGACGGAAGCATGGGCCAAATTGACACAACGTTCAGTATTCCGGAAACAAACGACGTAGTAAGCCTTAGCCTGCAAAAAGGAGCAGCTGTCACAAACCTGCAACTTGCGGCTTTAAGGGCCTATTGGGTTTTTCAATACCTGCAAAACGGCCTGGCAGATATCCCTGTCACATACATACTCAGCGCAAAAGAATACAAACGTTACAACGAACTGAAGCGTTCGTGTGTTATCAACATAGAGCAACTACCTGAAATACAGACTTCGGACGGCAGTCTGCCCTAAGTGGCTAGCCAAAACAAAACGAGAGGACGCCAGGGCGCCCTCTCGTTATTATTGTACAACGCAGCATTACAGCTGCTGCAACTTAGCGGGTAAGCTTGCGGTACTTGATGCGATGAGGCTGATCCGCATCTTTGCCGAGGCGACGCTTTCTGTCTGCATCATACTCAGAATAGTTGCCTTCGTAGAAGACAACTTGCGAGTCACCTTCAAAAGCCATGATGTGGGTTGCAATACGGTCAAGGAACCAGCGGTCGTGGCTGATAACCATCACGCAACCTGCAAAGTTATCTAATGCGTCTTCAAGTGCACGCATGGTGTTCACATCAAGGTCGTTGGTAGGTTCGTCAAGCAGCAGAACGTTTGCACCGGATTTAAGCATACGGGCAAGATGAACTCTGTTACGCTCACCGCCGGAAAGAACATCAACCTTTTTCTGCTGGTCTGCGCCTGTAAGTCCGAGGCGCGAGCAGTAAGCACGGCTGTTCACTTCCCTGTTGCCCAGCTTGATGGTTTCATAACCTTCACTGATCACTTCAAACACGGTCTTACCGGCTTCCAAAGAACCACGTCCCTGATCGGCGTAAGCAAACGTTACAGTCTCGCCTACCTTAAGAGTACCGGCATCGGGCTGTTCTTCCCCTACCAGCATCTTGAACATGGTAGACTTACCGGCGCCGTTAGGTCCGACAATACCTACAATGGCGTTGGGCGGAATAATAAAATCGGCACCATCCACAAGCAGCTTGTCGCCCATGGACTTGCAAAGACCTTCAGCCTGAACAACTACTTTACCAAGACGCGGTCCCGGGGGAATGTAGATTTCAAGATCCTTGGAATGTTTTTCTGACTCGTGGCTCAGCATAGCCTCGTATGCGTTGATACGAGCCTTGGATTTGGCATGACGCCCCTTGGGGGACATACGAATCCACTCAAGTTCACGCTCAAGGGTCTTTTTACGTTCTGCTTCAGACCGTTCTTCTGTGGCAATACGCTTTTCCTTCTCTTCCAGCCAGCTGGAGTAGTTGCCCTTCCACGGAATGCCGCGGCCACGGTCAAGTTCCAGAATCCAGCCCGCAACGTTATCAAGGAAGTAACGGTCGTGGGTAACGGCGATGACTGTGCCCGGGAAGCTCTGCAGAAAGCGTTCAAGCCATGCAACAGACTCTGCATCAAGATGGTTGGTGGGTTCGTCAAGCAGCAGGATATCGGGGTTCTGCAGCAGCAGACGGCACAAAGCCACGCGACGTTTTTCACCACCGGAAATAACGGAAACAGAAGTATCAGCAGGCGGACAACGCAACGCGTCCATAGCCATCTCAAGGCGGGAATCAATGTCCCACGCCCCCTTGGCGTCCATCAGTTCCTGCACTTCTGCCTGACGGGTAATCAGTGCATCCATTTCTTCCGGTTCCATGGGCTCTGCAAACTTGGCATTGATCTCGTTGAATTCATTCACCAGTTGCATTACTTCGCCTACGCCTTCTTCCACAACCTCGCGTACTGTGCGGGTTTCATTCTGCAGCGGCTCCTGCTCCAGATAGCCGATGGTAAACCCCGGTGAAAGAACAGTCTTACCGTCAAAGGCCTGATCGACTCCGGCAAGAATCTTCAGCAGCGAAGACTTACCGGAACCGTTAAGGCCCAGCACGCCGATCTTGGCGCCGTAAAAATACGAAAGCGAAATATCCTTAAGAACTTCCTTCTGGCCGTGTCGCTTGGACACCCTGACCATGGAGTAAATAATCTTATCCGGTTCATTATTGCTCATTTCACTCACCTTGTTGAAAAATAATACCGCACAGGCGGCTCTATGTGCTTATGCACTTACAATCAGTATGTCCAGCCACCTATAGCTGACGTCTTGCCCACAAGCAAATCGAAACACCGGTACAAAAATAAGGTTGCAACCGAGACAATATGAATGCAATGCGCTACAGGGTAGCCTATGAGCATTACAAAAGAACAAAGCAGCAGCCTGCCGCGAGACGGGAACTACCAGATACGATGCGTAGCCGGAACCTATGAAGAAACGGGGACGGCAATCCTGCAACACGGCACTCTGCAAGGAACCACCGCACATAATTCGTTTACAGGCGAACTACGGCAACGCGGTGAAGGGATAACGGGAAGATTGGATATAGTCCGTACCGGATCACCGGAACATATGGGACTTGGCAGGTTTAAAACCGCACCGCTAACACTGCAAGGCCATAGCATTCAAGATAACGGCTTTCACCTTGCAGGCACCGCAAACGGCCACACCGTAATCCGCATAGAAATATTCCTGCATTACCAAGGTCCGCTTCAATCCGGCTAGTTATATAATGCAAAAGCCCCGCACTGCGACATGCACAATGCGGGGCTTTATAGACAGTTCTGAGGCTGTTATTTATCTGTCAGCTCACTGATCAGCTCCCGCAGTTCTCCTGCAAGCTCTGCAAGCTCCCGCACAGCCTGATTACTTTGCTGCATGGCCTGTGCAACATCAAAAGCGATCTGGCTAACTTCATCTGTCGCTCTGGTAATTTCTTCCGCCACAGCGGATTGTTCTTCTGCGCTGGTGGCAATAGCCCGAACCTGATCAGCTGTTGTTTCCGCATAACCGACGATTTTCGCCAGTTCACTTTGTGAGTTGTTCGCATATTCCGTACTGCGCATGATTGCCTCTACAGCCTGATCTGTTGAAGCAATACTTACCTGTGTTCCGTTCTGAATCGAACTGACGGCGTTACTTACTTCGCTGGTGGCGACCATCGTTTTTTCTGCAAGCTTGCGAACCTCATCTGCAACAACGGCAAAGCCCCGTCCGGCGTCCCCTGCACGGGCGGCTTCAATGGCAGCATTCAGGGCAAGCAGGTTCGTCTGGTCTGCAATGTCTGAAATAACGCTCATAATACCGCCGATTCCTTGAGCTTGGTCACCAAGCTGAGCCATATGTTCTTTAAGCCCCTTGGCCGCTCTCTCTGCCAGTTGAATGGAGTCGATCAACTGCCCCACAACGCTGCTCCCCTCATGGGCACTGGTTCTGCTGTTTTCCGCATTATCGGCAGCATACGAAGCGTTCTGTGCCACTTCTAACACCGTTGCGTTCATTTGTTCCATCGCGGTAGCAGTTTCGCCAACGCGCTCCCGTTGGGTATCAGTTCCGTTGCTGGACTGTTCAACCTGCGATGACAGCTCTTCCGCGGCGGAGGCAAGTCTGTCTGCAATATTGGTTGCATTACCGGCAACCTGCATCATTTTCTGCTGACTGGATTTGATGGCAGTCTCATCGAAAACCTGTTCAAAAGCGCCGATGACTTCGCCCGAGTCAGATTTAATCGGCGCTGCAGAATAAGAAATAAGCATCTCTTTACCCAAAGGATGAGCAACCGTACTTCCCGACGTAACGCCGTTGGCTTTCATCGCCCTGTCACAAATACAATCACTCTTCTGGCAGGCATCGGTACGGAACAAGTCGTGACACTTGGTATCCTGCAACTGTGTGGGTTGTTTGTTGCCAAGCTCCGCGCCCTTTTTGTTGATAAAAAGAATGTTGTACTTATTATCCACGCACATAATCGGAGTCGCAATCAGGTCAAAATAAGAAACAATATTGGCCATCAACTGATTGGTTGACGCAAGCAGCCCCTTGTACGCACCGGTAAACTTGCTTTCATCACAAGCCATACGCAACTTGCCCTGCTTAATCTGATCAAGCGAGCCGGACATCTCCTGCACCAGCCGCTCAAGGCTGTCGTTAATCCCCAGCATAGCCTTGGCAACACCTTGTGCAGAAGCCCTGTTCAGCCGGTTTGCTACAGAAAGATCACCCGCAGCGATGCCGGCTGCGACCTCTTCCATCAGTTTAGGCTCACCGCCGATACTGCGGGAGATGCTGCGCCACAAGAGTATCAGCAGGCTGATGTTAAAAACAATGAAGACTCCCAAAGTAGCAAAAAAATAATGACTCATTTTATCTTCATTCTTCTGACTCTCAGCAACCCGCTTACCCGTTCTGGTAAACAGAGATTTATTGAAGCGTCCGACAGCTTCTCCAATCTTCCCTATCCAAAGGTAGTATTCATCATCAAACAATCTGACCAGTTGCTGAACAGTAGACGGATCAATTCTGTCTCTATACGCCTTTCCACCGCCGGTTACAGCTATACGGGCATCAATGGCATTCATCACTTCCGTTTCAATGACCGCCAGTCCGTTTGAAAGATTCTTCGCATCGTTCAGTGCTTTCAGTTCTTCTTTAGTAACCCCAAAGTTCTCAACCTTTTCCATAAAGGAAAATACGGTCCCGTCACTGCGGGCAACTTTACCGTTACTTTCATCCAAAATACGCATGTACGCATCTTTATAACGAACTTCGCCAGTGAGGCCGTACAGGCGGATATTCTCCGTCAACCCTCTGGAGTCACCCGCCATTTCTTCAGAAAGTGCTATCGCCTTTTTTTGCTCAACCAGAGCTTCTTTCTCGGAAGACACGGCGTCTCCGTATTTCAGAAACACCCCGACAACAGCGAAAGACAATAAGAGCATCACGACGATTGAGACTGAAAACAACTGTTTGAGTGACATACGTACTCCCTTGCGGCCTTTTCCGGATTATTCTACTGAACCACAAACAGTAAAAAACCATAGTAAGCACATTGAAGTTACCATCCCGTGCATTTATTTTCTTTTATTTTACGTTACACTTTCAACGCACACGAAAGAAAAGCACATTTAAAAGGGGTTAACGTAACGAACGGCAATATCACGGCACCATACAGTATCCATCATCAAGACGGCACGAAATCGCTCCGGCGTGCTTTATGTTAGAGTTTTTATCACACTCTCTGCCCGTTACTGCGAAGGGCAAGACGGAGCAACGTCAGTAGTAAGGCTACCAACTGAGGAAAAGACAGGCGCGTATAAAAGCAAAAGCCCGTACAGAAAGTGGAAGACAAAACTCATCAACCGCAGCAACATAACAATGATGCCGCACACATAATTCAGGGTAATCTACAAGTCCTCGGACAGTAAGATATCTCGTTCTTCTTCAGAGTCTGCGTATTCTTCAGCTATATCTTTAAAGGAAGAGGCTACGGTAAAAAAGGCATCAACCATCTGCGGGTCAAAGTGTGTTCCTTTACCATCGGCAATGATTCCTACAGCTGCACGATGGCTGAACGGGGGCTTATATGACCTTCTGCTTACTAGAGCATCGTACACGTCTGCTATTGCCATAATCCTGCCTAGCACCGGAATCTGCTCACCGCTCAGGCCTTCAGGATATCCCGTACCGTCCCACTTTTCATGATGGGCATAGATTATATCAAGAGCATGGCGCATAAACGAATTGTCGCCCAGCTGGTCAACTGCAGAACGCAAAGCATCTCTGCCGAGCAGAGTATGCTTTTTCATTTCTTCAAATTCATTGTCCGTAAGCGCGGCAGCTTTCAACAAAATGTCATCCCGCACGCCAACTTTCCCGATGTCATGGAGCGGCGCCGAAGCGTACAGAATATTAATGGTTTCATCGTCCAGTTGCTCTGAATATGCAGGAATCTGCTGCAACTGTTTTGCAAGTTCACGGGCGTAACGCTGGGTGCGCAGAATGTGCCCGCCAGTTTCAGGATCCCGCGTTTCTGCCAACGTTGCCAAACTGCAGATTGTAACACTCTGGGTTTTTTCCAGCTCTCTGGTGCGTTCAGCTACGAGGTCTTCCAGATGATCACGGTGTTTCTTCAATTCCAGCTGGTTATTAACGCGCGACTTAAGAAGTTCAGGTGAAAATGGTTTTCCCACATAGTCCACCGCCCCAAGAGCCAACCCTTTGGCCTCGTTTTTTTTCTCATTCATGGCAGTAAGAAAGATGACGGGAATATCACGCGTATCTTGCGAAGACTTCAACTGGCGACAAACCTCATACCCGTCCATCCCCGGCATCATCACGTCCAGCAGTATAAGGTCAGGTTTATCCCCGCTCACGCTTTCCAATGCTGCAGGCCCATCAAGTGCAACGCGCACTTCGTACGTGTCCCCCAGAGCTTCAACCAGAATATCAATGTTGGCTTCAGTATCATCAACCACCAGAATCACGCATCCGGAATCATACAGCATGTTACGACTCCCTGACTACAATGTTATGTTCATCAAGCAATGTAAGAGCTTCCTTGAACTTGTAGCTGCGCAGCAGACCGGACAGGCTTTCTACAAGTGTTACATGCTCCGGTTCAAGATTACTTGTTGTCAAAGCATGCAAAAGCTCTTTGGCTTGTTTTGGCACTTTTTTTTCAAGAGCCTCACGCAACAATTCAAAAAGCTGGGGCTCGCTCAGTGTCTGCTTCCTGCATTCTCCGGCAGTTCCAGAAGACGGCTTAGCCGCCCCCCCTTGCCTGACCAGTACGTTACTCTCTGAAATTCCGGCAAGAACTGTATCAAGCGAAGTCTGAAGATCTGTCAGCAGGGCCTCAGAAACGCCTCCGGAGGCATGCTTGAGCGCCTGTTCCACTTCAAGCGAAGCGCGCTGCACATCAAAAGCACCTATATTCCCCGAAACACCTTTCAGAGTATGTACTGCAAGCACCGCATCCCGAAACGCTCCGCGCTCAAGCTGGCATTGCAACACGGGTACAAACGTGCCGAACTGCTCCACATAGCGTTGCAGCAGCTGCAGGTATAACTGCCCGTTGGAACAAACTCGTTCCAACCCCTGCTTAACATCCAGACCGGGAAGGTCCGGCAACTCAGTTTCAGACACCTTGCAATCAGATGAATCTACGTTGCGAAGCTGGCGATAGCGCTCCGGCAATGGACGCTTGCCCGCAGGAATCCAGTGAACCAGCGCACGAAACAGCTCCTGATGATTGATAGGCTTTGTCAAATAGTCATTCATTCCGGCAGCCAGAACCTCATCACGAACCCCTGTCATCGCATCTGCGGTCATGGCGATAATAGGAACAGCAACCCTCCTGTTTTCCACTTCCCATTCTCTGATTTTTCTGGCTGCTGTGATGCCTCCCATCACCGGCATCTGCAAATCCATAAGCACGACTTCGAATGGCGGATCATATACTTTCTCACCTGTCAGCATATCCACCGCAACCTTTCCGTGCTCTGCAATATCCACGATAAAGCCTTCTTCCTGCAGCATTTCTGCTGCCACCTGCTGGTTGACGTCATTATCTTCAACCAGACAGATGCGCGCCCCGCGGACAGAGTCAAATCCTTCCGGAGCGATATCTGAAATAAGCCCTTTAATAAGCGGAGCTGACGGCTTACCGAAGACTTCCAGCACGGCATCATACACCATGGATTCTGTAAGCGGCTTAAGCAAAAAACCATTCAAGCCTATTTCAGTGGCCTCCTTAAGCACATCCTCTCGACCATAGGCTGTAACCATAATGATTTTAGGCCGTCGGCGGATACCGTCGTGCTGCAGTATCTGGCGCGATGCTTCCAATCCGTCCATCCCCGGCATCTGCCAATCCATAAAAACAAGGTCATACGGTTTGCTTCCTTCCAGCTCTCTTGTTTTAATTTTGCGGATAGCATCAAGCCCCGTGGAAGCTTTCTCCACATACAAGCCAAATCCTGCGAGGTAGCTTTCTAAAACAATCTGCGAAGACGTATTATCATCCACCACCAGCACATCCATACCGCTAAGCCCCATAGGCAACATGCTACGCGAAAGCTTGGTATCGGGTCTTCTTTGCATACGTACGGTAAAGAAAAACGTACTGCCTTTTCCGTGCTTGCTTTCAACACCGATTGTTCCGCCCATCAGCTCTACCAGCTGCTTGCTGATGGCTAATCCTAGCCCTGTTCCGCCATACTGGCGCGTGGTAGATGAGTCGGCCTGGTGGAATGAAAGAAAAAGTTTTTTCTGCTGTTCTTCTGTCAGCCCTATTCCGGTGTCAGACACTGCAAATCGTATAAAAACGCTGTCGTCAAATTCTTCTTCCAGCGCTATGCGGACAGCCACTTCCCCATGTTCGGTAAATTTTACAGCGTTATTCGTCAGGTTAAGCAACACCTGCCCTAAGCGAAGCGGATCACCTTTTAAATTTGCAGGAACGTCCTTATCCTGAAAAAACAAAAGCTCAAGGCCTTTCTCCTGCGCTTTCATGCTCACAAGGTTAGAAAGGTTGAACAGCACTTCATCAAGATTAAACGGTACGGATTCAATATCCAGCTTGCCGGCTTCGATCTTTGAAAAATCCAGTATGTCGTTGATGATACCCAGCAGGCTCTGAGCTGCTGCGTGGACTTTTTCTGCAAACCCTCTTTGCCGTTCAGTTAGTCCGGTCTTCAGTAACAAGTGGTTCATACCGATGATGGCGTTCATGGGTGTGCGGATTTCATGGCTCATGTTTGCCAGAAAATCGCTTTTAGCCCGCGTAGCTGACTCCGCCTCTTTCTTCGCCTCAGCAAGGGCATCCATCATCTCCACCATGTCCTGCTTTGCACGCGCCAGTTCGTCTACTTGTTCTGCCAAAGCCTTCTGGGCCATCTCCGAGCTATGCCTTGCATCCTCAGCTTCCTTTGCAAGGCGCTTTAATTCGGTATTTTTACTCAGCAGGTCAGACAGCAACTCTTCTCTGGAAAGTTGAGAAAGCCTTGTCCGCGCCTCTGAAATCGCAGAGTCTTCGGGGTAATGTGATGAGTCATTGAACGCTTTAAAGCCATAGAACTGCGGCGTACATCCGCCGCCTTCCTCACACGTAACAGCATCAAAGAAATGCCCTGCTGATTGTGCCCATTCAACCGGAGCAGACGGCCTGATGGATATGCTCAAACCATGACCGATCTCCTGCTCAAGCAATTCAAGGCAAACATCAGCGCATCCGCCGTTTGTCAGGCAGGAGCGGGATAATTCACTGAACACACTGCACAAACGGGCTGTTTGAATTGCACCAAACCCCAGCTTGTCAGCCACAAAAGCTATTTTTTCAGTACTCTCCCGCAGTGCAGGAGTCGTAACTTTCAAAGTGCCCAGTTTCACAGTATGCCAAACCTCAATGCAATACATGAAGCATCATCATTACCTTTACACAACGCTTCCATACACCGCCTAACAATCTGCTCCGCCCTGCCCGATTCCAGTTCAGGAAAATCCAAAGTATCAAAGTGTTCGCGCAGGCCGTCTGTACTCATCAGCAAGAGGTCTCCGGTCCGCATCTGCACCTGACCGACTTTCGGGGTAGCCATCATGTATCCCAGTACCCCTTCGTTCAGCATCAGCCGCTTGC
This sequence comes from Oleidesulfovibrio sp., assembly GCF_047973035.1. Classification (NCBI taxonomy): domain Bacteria; kingdom Pseudomonadati; phylum Thermodesulfobacteriota; class Desulfovibrionia; order Desulfovibrionales; family Desulfovibrionaceae; genus Oleidesulfovibrio; species Oleidesulfovibrio sp. The sequence continues at coordinate 83,049 of NZ_JBKEBF010000044.1, read as the reverse complement.
GGCTACTACCAAACAGCTTCAGACAGACATTACCCACTCCTGCGTACTCTAGCACGCCAGTCTGCAGATCAAGCCTACACACAGACGCAACAGCTCCTTGCGTGCCTTCCAGTGTGTGGTGCAATCTGTGCAACAAAACATCCAGCGGCTGACTGAAATGCTGTTCCAGCCCCGCAAGCGCTCGCATAGCCACCCCATTTGCCCGACAACCATGCCCGAGAGCATCCACCAAGCTGAAAAAACAGTATCTGTCCCAATGGCGCACAAAGCCTATATCGCCCGATTCCTCCATTAGGCCTGCAAAGGGTTTAACCTGCATATAGACATCTACTCGGTGCATCGATTGCTTACCCATTTTTTTGCAACGACAGTTGTGCCCTGCCCTTTGCCGGAACAAACTTCAAAATCATCCATGATGCGTCTGACGCTTGGCAGGCCTAACCCCAACCCCTGCCCTGTGGTAAAATGCTCTTCAAGCGCCAGCCGGACATCTTCAATCCCAGGCCCTGAATCCTTTGCCACTACGGTGAAAACTCTTCCTCCCCCTTCATTGGTGTCGCTTATAGAAACGGCCCCTTTTCCTGCGTATCGGATAATGTTTGTTCCAAGTTCAGAAACGGCAGAAGCGATGAGGTATTGCGTATTCTTGTCAAACCCCATCTGCGCAAGCATATGACGCACGCCACACACTACACGCGCATTGTCAGCCGGTTCACTTACTTCAAACTCCTGACTCACCACTCGCTGCCCCCCTCGCATCAGAACTCTCCTCTATAAGTGCTGGCACGTCCTCATCCTTCGTTTCCGGTTGCTCCTCTACTAACAACCCTGCACCTGACAAGCCCCGAATCATCTCCAGACCATCTTCCATTGTCCGCACAGTGTTCAGCCCTTCAAGGTCCAATCCTAAATCAACGGCAGTGGATGCGACTCCGGGTTGAAAACCGACAAGCACAAAACGGGCCCCGAGCATCGAGACGGCCTTGGCCATATTCCGCAGCAGTAAAAAGCTGCAGGAATCCACAAAGCTGAGGCCCGATACGTTAAGCAGCACCCCCTTAGCCCCGACCGTGCGCACCTGTGTCAGAATCTCTTTACTCAGGCACTCAAGGGCGTTTGCATCAGGATTTTCACCTGTAGACACAACCATGCATTTTTCCACAATATTCATTACGCTTACTTCTTGGCTGTCACTGTCAGATGATTCAGAGCAAACGCGTCTGACAGCGCATCCTGCAAGGTAGAGTTGGTTGAAACATCACCCAGATCGATCCCCAGCTGTACCAGCGTTTCTGCAACTGCAGGGGAAATACCGGAGATAATGCACTGGCACCCCATCAGCCGGGTCGCCTTAGCCACCTTGATCAGATGATTGGCCACTGCCGTATCAACAGCGGCAACACCCTGAATATCCAGAATAATAACTTTAGCAGAAATCTCCATGATCTTTTCAAGCATCGTGTTCATCATCTGCTGAGCACGTAAAGAATCCACAACGCCTACAACGGGCAGAACAACAATTCTGTCCCACAGCTTTATGGCCGGAGTGGAAATCTCCATAATAGTCCTGCTTTGTTCACGAAGGCGCTCTTCCTGTCGGACCCGTTCTGTAATATCAAGAATATACTCAAGCCCTCCTACGATGTTTCCCTGAGCATCCCTCAGGCTGCCTGCCGTATATTCGATTGGTATAGATGCCCCGTTCACTAAAATTTCATTCCGTACCGTGACCGGTTCATCGCCCTGCAGCGCTCCCCGCATGCGGCAGTCTTCAGTTTTACAGTGCTTCGAGTTGAAAACATCGTAACAACGCTGCCCTTTCAGTTCTGCAAAGTTCTTTTCAGTCAGCGCCTCTCCGGCTTTATTAATGAAGATAATGTTATAATTCGTATCTACGGCCATTACAGGCGTAGGAATCTGCTGCAAAAGGTCAATCGCAAGCTCTTCACTGAATTTTTCTTTATTGTTCTGCATAATAACTCTCCGCGTATTGTTAAAAAACAAAAAATTCGTATTCAATGCATATCAACGCCACACAGCATCACACTATACTAATAAAAACTAGTCTTACTATTCTAATAGTAAATAACAGCACACGAGCACCAACAACTCACACAACTATATCAACAAACACACCAAACCCAAAAAATGTCGATTATAAAGAGAAAACATATTTTTTATCATCTAGCTTTATTGTGACCCTGCGCAGGCACTGACTGAGAAGATTTTTTTAGTCGTCGTACTCAAAATTATTTCAACATATTTATTTTGCAGTTTTAATTTTATTTATTTTTCAATTTGCATTTACCAATACAAGAGGATATAGTGACAGCGTTTTACTTACGCAAAATAATATTTTTTCGTTCTCAACACCCACAACATTGCTTAAAATTATTAAGAGAGACTTCTCGCGGATTTTTTATGACTTGCCTCCTTACTACCTCAAAACTTTACAAAGCAATTTTGCTTTGCCGCGCTGTTGTAACCTGATATCCGCGACATCACTTCTTTACATACTAAGAGGGGGCGTACGCGTACGCCCCCTCTTTTTTATTACACCACATTTATATCAGTGCCGTGCACTACAAAGGATTAATCATGACAAATCAACCTTCTATTGTAATCAGCAGTATCGACGCGGAACGCATAGAGAATCTGCTCGAAACAATCCCCGCAGAAGAATTTCCGCATCAGGAAGCTCTGGAAAATGAACTTACACGGGCAACAATTATAGAACCCCAGAATATTCCCCCCACAGTTGTCACCATGAACTCTACAGTGCGGGTCCAGCTGGGAGATTCCGGAGAGGAAAAAGAACTCAAGCTTGTATACCCCGGAACATTCATCCCCGGGACAGAATGCGTTTCCATTCTCGCCCCCGTAGGTTGTGCCCTGCTGGGACTTTCGGAAGGAGACAAAATGCAATGGGCCCGTCCCGGGGGCGGATCAGTACAGGTAACAGTAAAAAAGGTGATTGATCAGCCCGAGCGTACAAGATTTTACACACTGTAATGCCGGTTTAAATAACGTTATAAAGTCAGCAGCCCTGCCCTTTGCCCGTTACAACGCGAGGGGCAGAACCAGAGGAACGACGACGTGATCAACTTGTCTTTAAAAAATACTTCAGCACTATACCGATCAGAAATTCTCTTTCAGACCCCTTACTGGGCAGAGGTAAAAAACAGGCTTGGGCTCGGGACTCAGGCTTACGACATATCAGGCACCGACTCCCACGGCGACATGCTGGTTATTGTAAAGCAAGTAGGAAAACACAAAATAGCCATGGTGCCGCAAGGTCCGGAAAAGCCTCCGGCAGAAAAGCAGTATGGAGTATTTTTAGAAAACCTGTCCTTTGCCCTTACTGAAGAACTCGGGCCGGACCTTGCTTTCATACGCTATGACCTGCCTTGGGAATCACTGTACGCCGACGAGATGAAAGAAAAAGGCTGGACAGCTTTTCCTGAACCAAGGGTGCGGGAAATGCGTATGAATTTCGGTACTGAATGCTGGAACATCAGAAAGTCGTTCGAAGACATGACTGTTGCCAGCTCTCTGGTTGTGGATATCGGTAAAAGTGAGGATGAAATTTTTGAAAATATGAAGCCGAAAACCCGATATAACATCCGCCTTGCTATACGCAAAGGAGTTACAATCCGGCAGGCAACCATAGACAACCTGCCGGATTTTCATAACCTCTACCACCAGACCGCGCAGCGGAACAGGTTCAGCTCATGCGATCAGGAACACTTCATCGCAATGTTCCACGGGCTTGCGGCAAAGCACAACAACTCGGATTTACTGTTCTTACTGGCGCAGCATGGGGCGGATATTCTGGCAGGTGCTATTATCGGCATCTCGGAAACTGCGGCTAACTTTTTGTATGGAGCTTCAGGCAACATCAAGCGCAACTACATGGCCTCAAGCCTGATGCACTGGAGAGCAATGCAACTATGCAGCCAGAAAGGCTGTACAACATATGAGATGGGGGCAGTTCCGCCAAACTACAACCCTGCTCACCCGTTTCACGGCCTCTACCGCTTTAAAACAGGATTTGGCGGAAGAGTCGTATTACGGTGTGGCTCATGGGACTTCCCCGTCAATCAGGATGCCTACAGAAAAATAGTGAACGCAGAAAGCCTGTATAGAGAGCAGTAATACTGCCAGAAAATAGAAACGCAAGTAAAAGTAAAGTCGCCCTGATGCAAGTGTGGCAACGTCTCATCTTCGCCCGCCTTTCGGACGCGGAGCTTTCTACTTATCAAAACAACGTACGATACAGAGTAATCGGAAATTATACTCAACGACCTGATGTGCAGGGTTTGCCCTTCACCAAACCCTGCGCATTGTTTTGTAATCCGGCAAATACGTTGTAACCGGCATATTGACTCAGCAATGTCGTCGAAGTAGCGTTCTTGACAAATAACCTGCCCTCAACTCTCAGACATCAATATCTGAAGCAGTAAACCCCGCTACGGAGATATCCATGCCTCAAAGCCCTGAGTGTATTTTTTGCAGACTGGCATCAGGTGAAAACGTTGTAGCTACGTATGGCAGTTGCGTTGCTATTCAGGATAAATACCCTGTTACACAGGGGCACCTGCTTATCATCCCCATACGACACGCTTCGGATTACTTCAGCCTGACGCAACAGGAAAAAGCCGATGCAGACGTACTGCTACAGCAGCTTAAAAACGATATTCAACAGCAGGACAGTTCTGTCACAGGATTTAATATCGGAATTAATAACGGATTCGACGCAGGGCAGACAATTTTTCATGCACATATACATCTGATCCCGAGAAGACAAAACGACTGCGACGACCCTACAGGCGGGGTCCGAGGCGTCATACCGGGCAAGAGGAGCTATACTGCAGAGTAACCCCTTCAACGGACTGGCAGCCTGTGGCAAAAGTTTTTGAACAGGCGCCAGCGCTATTCTGCGGGAATATCCGCGCAATACGTATTTACCTTCTTGCAATCGACACCCGACCTAGTCAGCGGACATTTCAATTCTTCCGTATCGCTGCTCCGCACTGCCTTCTGTCATAACGTTGTCATCTTATTCGTTCAAAACAGGAAAGATGGCCTCACATTCTCCCCCCTACGAAAGGCTTCCGGCCGTCACCTGCTGCAGAGGCAATGGTAATTTCTCTTCTGTGAGCTTTCACACTCTCGCCAAGACTGGTATGGAATTATTGTGTATAAGTAAGTCAAACATTCCGGCCGGCACTAGGCCCGCAACGAGACCGCTGCTAATTTTACATCACTAAGGTGGTGCGAATTGCGAAGCTCACAGCAAGCATGTGGAAAACTCGCCACTCATATTCAGGAAAGAGGATGAAAAAACGAATTTTTTTCTTTGACCTAGCACGCTGTCTGGCAGCTACTGCGGTAATCGCCATCCATGTACTTGCGCCGTACCGCAATGAGCTGGGCATTATCTCTTTCGGAGAATGGGTGACTGCCGTCAGCATTAACAGCATCAGCCGCTGGGCGGTACCGGTGTTCATTTTGATTACCGGAGCGTTGCTTCTTAGTGACACACGCCCTTTCAATCTGCGTTACTACATCCGGCGCCGCCTGAGCAAAGTACTGATCCCATTTATAGTCTGGTCACTGTTCTACGCATATTTATCCGGATGGAGTGCTCAAGGATTCGACGCAACGACGGTAAAAGCAGTACTGGCAGACAGCCTGAGTCATGAAACATATTATCATCTTGGTTTTTTCTATTATTTCATTCCGCTGTATTTAGTCATTCCCTTTTTTCAACTGGCAATCCAACAGGCTGATATCAAGTGGATTTATGCTTTTACCTGTGTGTGGTTAATTACAACCTTACTGTTTTTACTCAAAATTGACGGACCGTGGAGTTGGCAGATGTGGCTTTACTCCGGCTACCTGCCACTCGGGTATATCCTGTATAAAAAAATCCCCATTACTTCAGGTACCGTAGCAGCCATAACGTTACTTGGAGTCAGCGCTCTGTCCATTACCATTTATGCCGTAGTCAGTAACAGTCTGGCAAACGAGGAATACACGATAGGCCGGTGGATGTCGTATAAAACGCTCAATGTGGTGTTGGCAGCCTCTATGGTGTTTATGCTGTGCCGGTATTTCGGCGAAAACTTGCCCAAAAAGGTGAGCCAAATAGCCAGCGTTATCAGCAGACACAGCTTAGGAATCTACCTGCTACATCCCATATTCCTTTGGCCGATGAAAGAGTACGGCTGGTATCAAGGGCATCCTGGCTGGGTGATTCCTCTCTGGATTGTAATCAGCGGAAGCGGGGCACTGGCGGTAAGCTGGTTACTTTCATGTTCCCGCAAGACAGCATGGCTTTTACCCTAGTGCCTTTTTGGTAACATGCTCCGACTTATTCTTTTAAGAGGCAGAGTACTTTCGGAATGAGCAGTTAAACCTACTATATTTTGTTAATAGCGCTAACAAATTGAATTTCTGCTCCCGCTTGGAACAATATAAATCTATCTTGCCCAACATTGTCTTGCCTTCCTCAGTATTGTTTGGCAACGGCAAGGTAGTCTTAAAAGCACGTTGAAGTAGCAGGGGATTCAGCCAGCACTGCGGCCTGTTGGGGGTACGGGTTGACATAACGTCCCCAGCCTGAAAGCGTCATCTGCGTCCTCGGTCCAGCAAGTCCACCTTCCGCCCCTGCCCCACGCACCCCATCCCTTAAGATACGCACAGACGAGCATTGCCGCTGGCAGCTCGCTGAACATGGGCAGGCAAACGCGGCAGTCCCGACTACTTTTATTGACAACCTGCCCTCCGGTGTCATCAGCACCATCCCATCGTTGTTGCAGACTGCAATCAGACGATGCTGCTCAAACAGCAGTTACCAGTATCAGAACGTAAATGGAGATGTTCCCACACGCTTATATAATGTCGCAGCCTTGATGCGCACCTTCTCCTGCCAGATGAAGCAGGAAGGCAGCCCGCTGGTTCAGCCATCAGCCTGATAAGTAACGAAGAACATGTTGTGTCAACCTGATTGAAGCACTGTCAGACTGTACAACAGCCAAGCTGAAATCAAGAAAAGCCGTGTTATCATCATAGACTGAGAAGACTGAAAAACTCATCACGCTTTTCCATTATTATTTCACCAGAAAGAGCTTTTGCAATCGCATAACAACATTCTGCTACACAACATATTTTCCTCGAAATATCTTGACACAAAAGAGCATCCACTCTCTTATCACGTATGGTAAATACAAACTAACCTGAAGGAGGCACGCTCATGAAATTTTTATCGAAGGTTCTGCTCGTAGTTGCTCTTGTGCTTAGTTTTAGCAGCATACATGCCGGTGCTGCCGATGTTTCCAAGCTTATGCTGAAGGGTGATCTCACCCTTGAACAGGCACAACGAGTAACGCAGGGGGCTCTCGCAAAGGCTCAGGAGCAAGGAACCCTGATGAACATTGCCATAGTGGATGCAGGGGGAAACTTAAAAAGCTTTGTTCGCATGGACGGAGCTTTTCTAGCCAGTGTTGATATCGCCATGCGCAAAGCAAGAACTGCCCGTTCCTTGAATATGTCTACGCTGGAATTAAGTAAGCTTGCTGCACCAGGAGCGCCTCTTTACGGCATTGAAGTGCTAGATGGCTCTATGGCAATTTTTGGAGGAGGCGAGCTCCTTCTGGATGGTAATGGCGTTATTATCGGTGCAATTGGCGTTAGCGGCAGCTCTGTAGAAAATGACGTGGCGGTTGCAAAGGCTGGCGCAGCTGCACTGTTAAAAACAAAACTAAACAAAACGAATTAACCCGACATGCCCAAAACGCCCCGTCCGGCAACAAGCCGGACGGGGCGTTAGCACCATACACGAACCAGACTATATCTTAAGACATCTCCAAAACTTCCTAATCAATCATCGCCTGAAGTATTGCACTTGCCTCAGTGCCTTCCACACCCAAAGCGCTTCCTAAAGAAGAGAATGAACTATTTTCCAATGTAATGCTTTGCTGAGAAAAAACGCCAGAGGATGAGAAATCAAGGGTGACTCCTCCCGTTCCATTCTCATACAAATCGACGGCCCACCCATCCAGTACATCTGGAAGGGCAAGTCCGTAAGCCATACAGCCCCCTTCGGGGGAAAGTTTATGGGCCGTTCTGGTGACGGTGTTGAAGCTCCCGGCCTTTTTCTATTTTCAGAAAGGGCCCATTCGACATTTACACCAGAAGAGGTGCCCTATGGCACTGCGTATCCACCACGAAAGCGACAGCCGCATCCACGGCCCCGCTTGCCCACTCTCCGGCCCTGCCGCACAGCCGCAGCACTCGGCAGACACCACAACATACGCACAGGCGCTCATTGCCGCTGCCCACTATCTGAACATGGGCAGACAACGCGGCTGCCCCGATCCCCTTTTTGACAACCTGCTCTCCGGCGTTATCGACACCATCACCACCGTTGCAGCAGATCTGCAATCAGGGGGTGCCGCATGAACACCAACTGCCAATACCTGAACGCAGGCGAAGACGTTCCCACACGCTTATATAATGTAGCAGCCTCGCTGCGCGCCCTCTCCAACCTGATGAAGCTGGAAGACAACCCGCTGGCTCCGCTCATGTGCCTGATAGGCAACGAAGTGGAAGACTGCGCCAGCTGGTCTGAAGAACTGCTGGAATTTGCGGAAGCCCTGCCGGACAGCGTTCCCCTGCAAATGGGTACTACGGCACACATCCCCGATGCCGCACCGGCGTATGCCGCCATCCACACACAGGCCACCACGTGCAAAACAACGGCAGACTAGCGCAACAGCGCCGCAGCCGCCTACATAAGGTGCGGCTGCGGCAACACCCGCTCCAGCCCCAGCGCTATTTCTTCTGACAAAACTTCATGCGCAGTTGCTTCCGGCGCGAGAGCCTTTCTGGCAGCCTGCCTTTTGCGGCAGCGGGCCAGACACTCTTTTGCCTCTTCACCATCGGCATAGGGCATGCCGCACAACGGGCATGTATATGAAGTGATGACATCAGGATTCATGTACAACCTCCGCCTCTTGCTGCTCCTTCTTACTTTCCGGATTCTTGACCCAGTACAGGTGCAGATTTTCAGCCTCAAAGGCCTCTATTTCTTCCGGCGTCATAAAATGCCAATGGGCAATGGCCGGATTGCGCGCCATGCGGGATTCGACCTCCCGCACATCCCTTGCCTGAATGCGGGCATGCAGCTGGCTGTTGTCGTCCATCAGCATGCGAATCCAATAATCACGCATTATCGTCTCCTTGCCGGTGCCGGTTGTCCGTTGCGCTGCGAAAGCGCCACGCCAGCCACAAACACACGGCAGCAGCGGCCAACAGCACCACCTGAGGCACGATGAACCACGGATCGGTCAACGCAACCATGACGAACCTCCTGCCGCTTGCCCTGCTTTGCACGTACTTGCCCCGGCTCTGTTCCCATCGTCGCACTCCACACCGTTCTGCTCATTACGTGCCTGCTGCAGCACGGCTCTGTGCCTGTCTCGGATGCGCTGCATCCCCTGCCGGATGTTGACCAGTGCCGCTTTATCCGCAGCATGCAACCCGCGCAGGTTCCAGAAGCGTTCCAACGAGTTGACCAACAACTGGGCCTCTTCCGCCAACACTGCCGAACGATGCAGGCGCATGGGCACCTCCTACCGTGCTACTGCACCGGCGTTTGCCCCGGCATGCCGCCACGCACAGAGGCATACCCGCAAGGCTGTAAGACAAAGCTGGCCCCTGCGGCCTTTCGCAGATTCCACAGGCGGTTTGCCTTTCGCAGGTACAAAAACTCCACAACCTGCTGTGAAATAAACGCCAGCTCAATGGGATTCGGACCTTTCCGTTCTGCATGGATGGTTCGATGAACCTGCTGGCAGTTATCCATTTTCCACCTCCATCAACTTGAGCAGCGCCATTATGGCGGTTACAGCCTCATGCCCTTCACGCAGGATTGCTTTCCGGTCCTGCTCTGTCAGCCTGTTGTCAGAAAGAGCATCCGCCGTTTGGGCCACCAGTTCGCCAAATTCCTTCACGGCAATCAAGCACTGATGCTGTGCCGATGCTTCCACGCACCGGCTTTTCGGCAGACGCACAAACACTCCTCCACGCGCACCGGCTATGTAGTGTGCAGGCAGGTCTGAATTCACAATCTCCATAAGGGGGATGAGCAGTTGCAGGCCGAACTTGTGCGAATCAATAGCGGGATTCAGCTCGTTCATCAGCGTCGGGTAAGCCTTGCCCAACCGTTCCGCCACCTGATCAGCCGTCAGGCCGTTGGGGGCGTGTTTCACCAGATCCTGCAACAGATCCATAAGGTTTTCATACGTACGACGGTTACGACTGGTGGATGTCATGAGAAACCATCCTTCCGATTCTCGGAGCTTGGGTTCGCCGAAATGTGGTAACAAAAATGACCAGAGGCAATTTCCCTTGGATGCCAGTTAGCTAAAGAGGACAGCCACTAGGGTCACGATACAAAGAGTCATGCAACATGCTCTTTCTTCGGCTTTGGCCCCGGCTGTCCGTCACACGGAGTGGGAAGAAGTTCTGCAGGAACGCCAAGCTTAATCAGCGATTCGATATGGACTTTTGGCCGACGCTGGCCTGCAATAATTTTGCCCACATACGAGGTATGGATACCGAGATGAGCTGCCAACTGAGCCTTGCTAACCCCATGAGATACAAGCCAAGCTTCTAACATGGCTTGACGTGTCGGCGTAGATAAGTCTAACTGTAGACGCATCTTGCGAACCTCCATTCGGAAAATGCATATGGCTTATAAGAGACAGGTCTATCTTTTGACGAAAATTTAGCTCAATGCAAGCGAAATTTTCGATTTACGAGGTCTTTTTCCAATGCAATGGGCTGAACAATTTGAAATCATTAAAGAAAGGGCTTGGGAATTTCTTGCAAAAAGGAAAAAGACCCCAAGCTTAGCCCAGCTAGATGAACTTCTAGAAATAACACGTGGGAAAAGCCGCGCATGGGACAAAGGGCAACGCCCAAGCGCTGACGACTTGGAAAAAATTGCTCGGGTATTGGGCTTTGCCCCTTCGTGGCTTTTATTGAGGGAAGGTCCCCCCTTCACCAATGAACAACCTCGAGCACAAGGCAAAAACCACCTAGAAACAGAACTTGGAAAACAGCTGGCAGAAATAGAGGCAGCGTTGCGAAGAGTTGGAGCTTCGGATGCGGAAATCCGTGATGCACTCATCCTACACATCAGCTCTCCGCACAGCTCTAGTGCAGGAGAGCAGAACCGAGCAAAACAGGCTTGAGACAACTGCATAGCACATCCTCTTGCGAGATATGGACAAAATGAGACAAGTCCACATTTAGACTAATTTCAATACTTCGGTCAAAATTTAAGCCATTATGAATGAAAAAAAATCTCCTCTTTGGGAAGAACAATCGAAAACGATTAAAACTTTCTTCCAAGAGCATTTTTCATCTCACGGAAAGAAGTTTAGTCATCAGGCGCTTGCAGATTACCTAGATGCAAGCAAAGGGCGTATTCAAGCATGGTTTGGTGGCCAGCGCCCAAACGCCGATGACTTGCAAATGCTTTCGGAGCGATTTGGATTCAGTCCAAAGTGGCTTTTACTTGGGAAGGGAACTCCTTTTGAGCAAGAACCCGCGAAGCACACTTACAGCAAAGCATCTATACAAAAACCTGAAACTGAACTTGGAAAGCAATTAGCGGAAATTGAAGCAGCCTTGCGAAAAGTTGGGGCCTCAGATGAGGAAATTCGTAAAGCAATGATTGCTCATGTTGGTGCGGGAAAAACCCTAGAAGATGAGGACGCCGCCCAACAGGAGCCAGCCAAGGCCAGCACGGCCACTAGCTAGCCGTGTCACGACGTTACCCATTCTGGTTTCAAGGAATGTTTATTGAGGGTGCTTGGTTTAGCGCCTCTGAATTTACAGATAGATAGCACCAAACAGCGATGGATGTGGGGTCTAGCAAATCTCGCCCCCTGATAAGGGGGTATTTGTTTATCATAAAAACAGAGTGAGTGCTTGCGCAAAAATCTGGAGGTAGTCATGGAATTTGTCGATCGCATTTATACTCTTGCAGCGCGGATTCGGGAACTAAAGGAACATACCACGACCGAAGAAGCGACTAAGAACGCTCTTGTTCTCCCTTTCTTGCAAGCGCTTGGATATGACACTTTCGATCCGCGCGTAGTTGAACCCGAGTTCACAGCAGATGTTGGAACAAAAAAAGGGGAAAAAGTAGACTATGCTATCAAGCGTGACGGCTCCCCAGTGATGCTGATTGAGGTAAAATGCTGTGGCGCTACGTTAGACCAAGGTAAAGCCAACCAACTCATCCGCTACTTTCAGGCCACACAAAATGTACGCATCGGCATTTTGACAGACGGCGTCATTTACAAATTTTTCTCCGACCTCGACCGCCACAACATGATGGACGACAAGCCCTTCATGGTTTTTGACTTTTTGAATGTTGAAGAAGCCCTCATCCCCGAGCTGAGGAAACTTGCCAACGAAAAGTTCGACATCGAAGCAACTCTTGCCGCAGCACAAGACTTAAAACACATCCGCCAACTTAAATCTTTATTAGCTGAAGAAATGCGGAACCCTTCTGATGAACTGGTTCGCCTCTTTGCTAAAGAAGTACATTCAGGTCAGTTGCGCACCAATGTGATCGACGATTACCGCGAAAAAATGAAACTCGCCTTCAGGCATGTCATTAACGATGTTATTAACGAACGCCTGCAAACTGCTATGCAAGACAATGCCTACCCGGAAGCCCCTGAAGAACCCAGAAAAGAAGAGCCTAAGAGAGCCATTGAAACAACACAGGAAGAGTGGGAAGCCTTTTACGCTGTAAAATCTATCTTGCGCGAAGTTGTGGACCCTGAACGAGTGTTCATTCGCGATGCTGCGAGCTACTGCGCAGTGCTGCTGGACGATAACAACCGTAAGCCGGTTTGCAGATTCCATTTTAACGGTAAGCAAAAATACGTTGGCCTGCTGGACGAAAACAAAAAAGAAACCCGCCACGCCATAGCTGGCGTGGATGACCTCTTCAGCATGGCCGAAGCCTTGGCTGCTACAGCTCAACGGTATTAGCCAGCAGTGGTGCACCGATACGTCCGCACCCTGATCAACACGAACAAAAACGGGTGGGAAGCGTACTTCCCACCCGCATCTGGTGTTTTGCAACTTGTTAACAGCAAGACACCATTTTCCAGATGGAAAACAATTACAAACAGACCTTGAAAGAGTCAAGCTCTTTATAACGTTATACCGTTGGAGGCTCACCGTGGCAGTTTGGAGATTGGGTATTGACTTAGGAACAAATTCGTTAGGCTGGGCAGCGTTAACTCTGGATGAAACATTTGAACCGACAGGCTTATTGGATTGGGGAGTACGCATTTTCCCAGATGGGCGTGAGCCCAAAAGTGGCGAGTCGCTGGCTGTCGCCCGAAGAACAGCACGTGGCATGCGGCGCAACCGCGACCGCAGGCAAAATAGAATCAGACAATTTTCCGAGATGCTTCATCAGTTTGGTCTGCTCGTCGATGCATCTACCTCTCCTTACAATGCCAGAAATAGAGCCGCTAAAGAAAAGGTTACAGCAGAAGAACTTGGCCGAGCTTTATTTCACCTATGCAAACGAAGAGGCTTTTTATCCAATAGAAAAGCAGATGGTGAAGACAAAGACACCACAGACCGTAAACTCGCAATGGGTACCCTGCAAGGTATCCTTGATGAGCAGCAAATAACCCTCGGCCAGTTTCTTTATCAGCGGATAAAGATGGGCCTCCCGATTCGCTTCCGCAGCACTCCACCTGTTACTGTAAACATCGACGGCGAAGAAAAGGCAGTCTACCCTAAACGTTCCATGTATCTTGATGAATTTGCAACCATACGCAAAATTCAAGGAAATAGTTTATTAAATGAAGAACAATGGGACGCCTTAGAAGCGACCTTAGCCTTTCAGCGGCCTCTAAAACCACAAATACCAGGACGTTGCACGTTTGAAGATGCGCCCAGAGCCAGTAGCCATCTGCCTATCAGCCAACTGTTTAGAATTGTGCAAGAGGTTAATAATCTCAGATACAATAGCGGTGGCAAGTCTTTTGACCTAACTCAGCAGCAAAAAGATACGCTACGCTCTCTGCTTGAATCTCAGCGTTCAATAAAATTTAGCAGTATCCGCGCAAAGTTAAAGCTTGATCGCTCTTCCTTTTTTAACCTTGAAAGCGAGCGTAGAAGCGAACTAAAAGGGAACGAAACTGCCGCCCGCCTACGCAAACTATTTGCCGACCAAGAGACAGACTGGGACGCTTTGACTCCAGACACGCAAAATAACGTAGTGCAGTGCATCTTGGATGCAACAAATCGTGATGACTTCACTCAGGCCAACCAAAAGCAACACTGGGGATTTTCTCAGACACTGTTGGACTCCTTGTATAATGTACATTTTTCGTCTTCTTTTGCTCGGCTTTCTCAAAAAGCCATGCAAAAATTATTACCTTTGATACTTGTAGGAAAGCAGTATTGGGAAGCCGCAACGGAAATTTATGGCGCCCATACCGCTGACAGATTCACGACAGGAGAAGTACTGCCCAGTCTGCCCTACTATGGCGAAATACTGGAAGGTGCAACTACCCCTATACGCCAGAGTCCCACAGCAAACGTTGATGAACTTGAATACGGGCGCATACCTAACCCCACTGTGCACGTAGCGTTAAACCAACTGCGCAAAGTTGTTAACGCGCTTATCGCAAGGTTTGGCAACCCATACCAAGTCCACATTGAACTGGCACGCGACCTGAAACACAGCATAAAACAACGTGCTGAAATTGAACGTGAAATAACAAAACACACTAAAGAGAGAGAACGCAGGATAAAAGAGCTAACCGCCTGCGGCATCATCAATCCTTCTGCTGAAGATCTCATTAAAATGCGCCTGTGGGAGGAGCTTGCACAGGCGCAAAATGATGGCGGGCCAGCGGGTATGGTTCGCCTTGATGTATATACCGGCAGACCTATTTCGCTAGCTCAATGCATGAGTGATGAAGTGGAAATTGAGCACATTCTCCCCTTCTCACGCACATATGACAATACCATGGCAAACAAGACCGTTACATTTAGGCAAACTAACAGGGAGAAAGCGAACAACACCCCTGCCGAGTTCATGCTGCGCAACGGAGCAAAAGCCTATGCAGACATGATTGAAAGAGCGCAACTTTTAAAAAAATCCAAACGATGGCGTTTTCAGGAAGACGCCATGGACATTTTTGAACGAGCAGCACTGCGTCAGCTAACTAAAGAGGAAAAGGCTCAATATCTGGAGGAAGGTGCCGACGGAGCATTTTTAGCACGACAGATAAAAGACACCCAGTACATAGCACGTATAGCAGCACGTTACCTTGTCCCGATTGTTGGTAGCCCCAGCAGGGTTATTCCTGTCAACGGCGGCATTACAGCTTTGCTCAGAGGCAAATGGCGTCTGAATTTTGCCAAACAAAAGGGCACAGAAGATGAGCGAAGCGACCACCGGCACCATGCTGTAGATGCATTAGTAGTCGGGCTAACCAGCAGACGCATGCTGCAGCGGATTGGCAAAGCTACAGCGGACAGCCAAAAGGCCGTTGAGGATTACAGGGCCAAACTTTATGTCCCTATGCCGGATTGGTTGGCCCAAGCCAAGAATCGCGAACTATACACTAAATATGATGCAATAAATGTATCCTTCCGACAGGACCATAAAAGAGAAGGCAAATTATATCAGGAGACTGCATACGGCATACTCCCCGTTACCGACCCTGCCCACAAAGAAGGTTACAATGCGGTTACAAGGCGCGCTATCACAGGGCTGAAAGAAAAAGAACTCGGGCAGATACGCGACGAAAAATTGCGATGTGCCATTGTTGATGCGGTATCATCTCCGGAATATGCAAAACTTAACAAGTGGGAAGCCAAACTTGGCAAGCTGATGCAGGAAGGGGTGATAGTTGGCAAAACCCGCCAATTCGTGCGTAGGGTTCGCATATTGGTTACCAATCAAAGCATTAAACCCATAGGGTCTGCCCAGTACAAAGGTTACGCCACAGACAGCCTTGCCTTTTGTGATGTGTGGCAAGTGCCGGTAACTGACAAAAAACGGACATTCACCGGTAAGTTCAAGTACGAGGCAACGTACACGACATACGCGGACGCTAAAATCTATGAAAATGATGATGATGGTTTATTTAAACAGGTCAAGCCTCATCCCGCCGCAAAACACTGCATGCGTCTGTTCAAAGAAGACATGGTAACATTGTGGGTTAACAACAGATTACAGCTAATGCGAGTCGCCGGTTTCAGTTCGACCAACAATAGAATCGATTTAAGAGTTCATACCCAAACTGATGGCAAGCGACAATTTTTTTCTATCAACAAAACTATGCAGGAACACAATTTGCAAAAAGTTCATGTCACAGAAGACGGGAGAATGTTGATGTCATAACACAGGAGGTAGCTCATGTTCGGCAGCATTGTGGAAATCACTCAAGAGGGAAGGCACATTGCTGTTCACAAAGGTCTGCTCGTCATCAAAGACGGCAGCAATGAATGTGGGCGTGTTCCTTTAGACACGGTTGAGGCTGTAATCCTCACAGCCAAGCAAACAACGCTATCCCGTCCTGTCATGGCGGCGCTGGCACAACACAATGTGTTAATTGTTGTTTGTGATAACAAGTTCATGCCGGTATCAATTACCGCACCATATGCAGTACACTTCGAAGCCGGAAAACGCATGCGGGCACAGGCAAAAGCAGCTGCCCCACTATGCAAACGCATATGGAAAAACATTATTCAAGAAAAACTACGCAACCAGGCACAAGTGTTGCGCTACCACCAACGGCAATGCCCAACAGTTGGTAAAATAGAATTGCTCGCCAAAGCCGTGCGTTCTGGCGACACTACAAATAAAGAAGGCCAATCAGCTCGCCTATACTGGCGCGCGCTGATTGGCCCTTCGTTTATTCGTGACCCTGAACGTGAAGATTGCAACATCCTATTCAACTACGCATATACGGTATTACGAACCGCAGTAGCAAGGTCGCTACTTGGCGCAGGTCTTCATCCTGCCCTTAGCGTATACCACTCGCACAGGTTAAACGCATTTGCTCTGGCAGATGACGCCATGGAACCACTTCGCCCTTTAGCAGATCATCTAGTCTTGCTTACCATGCGTTCTACCCCATCTCAAAGCCTTTCGCCTGAAGTCAAACGCAGCCTTGCAGCCTTGCTTATCCAAGAAGTCCTGTTTGAAAAAACAACAACTCCCCTTTACCAGGCACTACACCATATGGCGCAAAGCCTGGCCCAAACCTATCTGGGAGGAAAAATATGCATCAAATTTCCTCAATTAATGCTTCCAGAGGTCACGTATTAAGCGGAGTGCGCATTATGTGGATGTTAGTGATGTTTGATCTGCCCGTAGGCACACCGGCAGAACGCAAAGCTGCAACTCGCTTTCGTAATAACCTGTTAGAACATGGCTTCCAGATGGCGCAGTTTTCAGTGTACTACAAACTAGCGGGCACGCGAGAAAAAGCGGACCGCCTAGCAGGAAAAATTGAACAACTAGTGCCAGAAGCGGGCCTTGTAAACATCTTAACCATTACAGACAAACAATATGAAAACATGGTCTGTGTTTTCGGCCAAAGACGCAAACCTGTGGTTACACACCAGCAGCTTTCTTTTTTTTAAAAAACGCATCTGGAGCACTTCCTTCCGCCCTCGCAACTCCACTTTTCAAACAAAGAAATGCCCCAATCTCCTTATCTGTTAGGGAGTTGGGGCGCACAGGAAAATATCAGTCTGGAAAAGTGAGTGAAGCTGCAACCGCGAACAGCCTCCAAAGTCTGTTACCCAGGAATATATCAGTCTGGAAAACGGAGTCAAGCTGCAACTTCCACCACGGGTGAGTTTTCACCTGATTGGAAAATATCAGTCTGGAAAACGGAGTCAAGCTGCAACCAAAACGCTATAATATGTTCTTCATTTTTCGAAAATATCAGTCTGGAAAACGGAGTCAAGCTGCAACTACTGAATTGCTCACGATGTGGCCCTGTTTGAAAATATCAGTCTGGAAAACGGAGTCAAGCTGCAACAAATGCTTTTCAGACCTTGCCGACGGGCGAGAAAATATCAGTCTGGAAAACGGAGTCAAGCTGCAACTGAGAGCTTGTCCTCACAAACACGCCAAAGGAAAATATCAGTCTGGAAAACGGAGTCAAGCTGCAACTGCAACCATACCAGTATCAGCCGGGCATGTGAAAATATCAGTCTGGAAAACGGAGTCAAGCTGCAACGTACTCCGGCAGCTCCTGGCCATCCGGCGAGAAAATATCAGTCTGGAAAACGGAGTCAAGCTGCAACTGTCGCTATGTACGGGTAACCACGATGGAAGAAAATATCAGTCTGGAAAACGGAGTCAAGCTGCAACCGTCTTGATTGGAAGGGAGGTGCGCGCTGGGAAAATATCAGTCTGGAAAACGGAGTCAAGCTGCAACTACTACGCCGAGTGCCATGATATGGTTGAGGAAAATATCAGTCTGGACAACGGAGTCAAGCTGCAACGGTGTAGTCGGTGACAACTGCCTCCATAGTGAAAATATCAGTCTGGAAAACGGAGTCAAGCTGCAACCAAGGCCGACGGCGGCCGCCCGCTGGGCATGAAAATATCAGTCTGGAAAACGGAGTCAAGCTGCAACCTGGACAAGCTCAAAGACATGCTGGGTGCGAAAATATCAGTCTGGAAAACGGAGTCAAGCTGCAACCTTTATCGCGGGCTGCGGCAAGGCTACCGGGAAAATATCAGTCTGGAAAACGGAGTCAAGCTGCAACCGTTTGTCCCGTCAATCGTAGGCAAGGAAAGAAAATATCAGTCTGGAAAACGGAGTCAAGCTGCAACCGTGGAACAAAACTCTCAAGCGTGCAGGCAGAAAATATCAGTCTGGAAAACGGAGTCAAGCTGCAACTCCGGATTTTTATTCTGCCTTTACTGCGCTGAAAATATCAGTCTGGAAAACGGAGTCAAGCTGCAACAGCCTTGCGTTTATTGAAAGCAGATTATGAGAAAATATCAGTCTGGAAAACGGAGTCAAGCTGCAACTATTACCTGTACCAGCACGAGCTGCGGCAGGAAAATATCAGTCTGGAAAACGGAGTCAAGCTGCAACCCATAAAGTCGGTGCCTCGGGCGTGTACGGGAAAATATCAGTCTGGAAAATAGGCGTCAACAACTCCCCCCACCAACAACATTACCCGCTCCCCAACAACTCGCCCCTGACTGGTTGTGTCCAGCACCTCCACGGCGTGCCTGCGCCTGGGTTCGCCGCCGGATAAGACTGCGGCAAGCAATACACCGTCCTGCCGCTGAGACTCAAGCACCACCGGGCTATCGCACTGCCATGTTATGCTTATGATGCTTTCCCCTTCTTTCAAGCAGGCAAATACGTTGATGACAAATCAAAACATTCTCCGGAAAACTCTCATGCCATCCGCCAAGGTACTCTCACTCAAAAAGAGCAATCATAATTATCGCAACTAATTTTTGCACTCCAGTTGACAAAGCCATCGAAAGCACCTACCTGTTTAACAGCTAGCTGCAAAGCAGCTAATGAAATACAGCTAGCAGCAGTGATTAGGGTATACTGTTGAGTCTGGCAACTTGTAACGGAGGTGATATGCCGCCAGATTTTAAATGTAAAAAAACAGAAGAACTCTACAAGACGGGTAAGTCGAGATTTTTTAGTTCAATTGCCGCAGTAGCCTTGCGCAAACTCGACATGATTGAGGCAGCTGCGGTGCTAGATGACCTGAAGTCGCCCCCCGGAAATAGGTTAGAAGCTCTTCTGGGAGACAGGCAAGGGCAACATAGCATCAGGATAAACCAACAGTGGCGAATTTGCTTTGTTTGGGGTGAAGCCAAACAATGTGCCACAGAAATCGAAATCGTTGATTATCATTAATGCTTAGAAGAAGTTACACCCTAACAACGCATTACAAAAGTAAAAGTCCAAAAGCCCTTTAGACTACAACACAACAGAATAATACAATAAAAAAGAGTCAATAAGGCACAACGGACCTGATGACCCGCAAACGAAAGCCTAGAGCATATCGTCGCGGAAATAGGAGAAATATATGCGTATTAAAACACATCCCGGTGAAGTATTGCGGGAAGAGTTTATGGTTCCCATGAAGCTTTCAGCCAGCAAGCTGTCCGGCTACCTTGGGGTACCGCTCTCCCGTATCACAGAAATCGTCAATGAAAAGCGGGGTGTGACGGTAGACACAGCAGTTAGACTTGCTAAGTTTTTCGGCACCAGCTCTGAATTTTGGATTAACCTACAGACTCAGCATGACCTTTCAAAAGTGTGTTCAGAGAAACAACCTGAAATCCAGCGAATTCCGACCTGCAAAGAAGTGTCCGCCTGCTTCTAAGTTTTAAAGGGGGGAGAAGTTACCTTCTCCCCCCAAATATATTGATGACTTTAGTTCAAACTGCCAACTCACCCCACCAACAACATTACCCGTTCCCCGACCATTCGCCCCTGGCTGGTTGTGGCCAGCACCTCCACGGCGTGCCTGCGCCCGGGTTCGCCGCCGGATAAGACTGCAGTAAGCAATGCAACGTCCTGCCGCTGCGACTCAAGCACCAACGGACTACCACACTTCCATGTCACGCTTTGGATGTATTCCTCTGCTTCCAGGCGGGAAGACATGTCGATGGTGTAATCAAGGCGTTCTCCGGAGAGCTTTTCCGGCCACTCTAAATAACGGTGCATCACTCCTCCCTGCTGATTACGGTCCGATTACTGGTCGGCCGCTCCGACGATGTGCGCGGCGACCAGCAAGTACAAGCGCGAAGAAATTCTTCGCGTCGTGTTCAAGGCTATTCGGAAAATGCGCATCGCCGCCGAACTCAGCCTGTACGACGAAGCGGGCGACCCCCTGTTCCCGGAAGACGGCGGACTCGCTTACCTGAAAGCGGAAATAGAAAACGCGCTTTCCACCATGACGACCGCCATCCCGAAGGAGCTCGCGGGCTACAAGGTGGAAATTCCCCTCGGACAGGACATTCCGAACAACGGCCTGTCGGTGCTGCCGACGCTTATCGGGATTCCCATCATCGAAAAAATTACCATTCCGACGAACTATGTCATCGCGGGCAGCAATTTTGACCCGCGTATCATCGAACAGACGGCGGTGTAAGCATGAGCAAGGCAACCATCACTTTCGCGTCGGGCTTTTCCTGCGAAGGGGAAATCAGCTTCCAGGAAGAAACGCGGGAAAAGGAACCTTCGGTCACTCACGCGGGCCGGGGCGTCTACGGCGCTTCCGGAACCGTGGAAATTTCCGGAAGCGCCCTGGACTCGTTTATTTTTGACGTCCTGTTCCCTGAACAGGAAGGAGTTACCACATGGCAATAAACGGCAGAGGCTATGACTGGGAAGACATCGGCGTCACTCTCCCGTCTGGCGAATCCGTGGGCATCACGGAAATAAAGTACACGGACGGCCAGGCCAAGACCGCGCACTATGGCCGGGGAGCCATCCCCCGCGCCTATGGCCGCGGCAATTACGAGGCGAGCGGTTCGATGGCTCTGGACCGCGACGAATGGGAACGGCTCAAAAAGTGGCTTGTAGACAGCGGCAGCGGCGGCATTTACGACCACAAGCCTTTTACCATCGTCGTGAACTACGCGAACGACGACATGGAAAACATCACGGACACGCTTCGTTCCGCAGTCATCACCAAGTTTGACGGCGGCGGCAGCCAGGGCGACGACAAGGTATCGGCCATCACCTGCGAATTCACGCTTCTGGAGCCGATTCTCTGGAACGGCACGCCCGCGAAGAAAAACGACAACACGCTTCGCATATAGAAAACGCCGACAGGCACGTTCAAAGCCGGGGGAAACCCCGGCTTTTTTTGTCCGCATCCTTCGCGCCCTTTCCGGCAGAAGCGCCCGTCCTTCGCTACTATCAGGCCATATCACGAAAGGAGCTCGTATGCGCAAAGGAGGCAGAAAGAGAAGGTACAAGGTCAAGCGAGCATACTTTCCGGTGACAAGCGCTTTTCGCGACCCTTGGGAAGAGAAATACGTCAAGCAGACGTTTCGGTTTTCCCTTCCGCACATGACGGCAGTCGAAGCGGTGTTCGTGCTTACCGGCGATGACCGGGAAAAAGCGGCGCAGGTTCTTCTGATGAACTGCATTCATCCCGAAGACAAAGAACGCCTGGAAAAGCACATCCGGAAGTATCCCGCCTTCGCGCAATCCTGCGCACTAACCATCTTTGAACGCGCCATCGAGGCGCTTCGGCCGACCATCTCCTACATACTGCGCGTTGTCAGTGAAGAACTGAAAAGCAGACGGAAGGAGAGAGAAAGCCGGGAACCATTTTTCACCAGACTTTACAGGAGGTTTTTCAAATGACCAAGAACGCCGAAACGACCACGACCACCGAACCCGCCGTCATCACCCACGAAGGACGAAAGTTCGTCCGCTTCACGCATACGTTCAACGACCACTTTCTGCCGGAAGAAGAATCGGACGCTTCCATCTCCTTTCACTTTTCCAAGCCGACCGAGCCGCAAATCAAGCGCTTGCAGAACACCGCGGGCAAGGACGCTTCCGGCGCGGCCAGGAACCTTCTGATTTCCACCATCCTTCCGGAACAGCGGGAAAAACTGAAAGCCACGCTTGAAGACTATCCCGGCCTGGCGACCACGTTTTCGACCGCGCTTATCAAGTCGGCCGGTATATCGGCTGAATTGGGAAACTGACGCTTTCCGCCCTGGAACAGGCGGAAGCGGTAATCGCCTACTGGCTGCACTCCGAACCAGCCGAGGAACTGGACCTTTTCAACATGCAACTAAGCCAAGCCCTGTGGATGGAGCGGCGGTTCTTCGACGGCCTGGTCCGCGCCATTCACGGGAACGGTAAGAACTGATGGAAGTCTTCAAAGTCTTTGCGACCCTTAGTTTGTCCGACATGATTTCCGCCCCGCTCCGCGCCATCAAGGCGGGAGTCGGGGCTGTCGGCGATGCTGTGACGGGGCTCGGCGACAGGATGGGAAGACTCGCTCTGGCAATGGCGCCGGTCGCAATAGCGGGCGGCGTCATTCTCGGCTCTTTCGGCGCCTGTGTGGGGGTGGCCGCCGCCTTCGAGGACAGCATGGCGAAGGTCGGCGCCGTATCGAGAGCGACGACCGACGAAATGGTCGAGCTCGAAAAAGCCGCCCGCCACTATGGCGCGACGACGAAATTTACCGCCTCTCAAGTGGCGGAAGCCGAAATGTATCTGGCAATGGCGGGCTTTACCGCGCAGCAGAACATCGCGGCGCTTCCGGGCGTCCTGAACCTGGCTGCGGCTTCCGGAACGGAACTCGGCCGGGCTTCCGACATCGCTTCCGATATTCTTTCCGCCTTCGGCCTGCAGGCGGAGGAAATGACCCGCGTCGCGGACGTGCTCGCCCTGACGTGCGCCACGGCGAACACGAACGTCGAACTTCTCGGCGACACGATGAAATATGTCGACCCTGTCGCCAGGAATGCGGGAATGAGCCTGGAAGAAGCCGCGGCAATGGCCGGGCTTCTCGGTAACGTGGGCATCAAGGGCAGCATGGCCGGAACCTCGCTCAAGGCCATGATTAACAAAATCGCCGCCCCGGCCGGCGAGGCGCAAAAGGTCTTGAAAGACCTCGGCGTCACGGTGAAGGACAGCGCCGGGAACCTGCGCTCGCCCATCACCATTCTCGGCGAAATGAGCAAAAAACTAGAAACGATGGGAACGGCGCAGCAAATCGCGGCCCTGAAAACCATCGTCGGCGAAGAAGCCATCGCCGGGTTCGCCGAGCTTATCAACCAGGAAGGCGTCGGCGCGATAACGAAATACGTCGAGCAGCTTCAAAACGCGGAAGGCGCTTCGGCGGAAATGGCGCGTCGCATGGGCGACACGCTCGGCGGTTCCATCCGGAACATGGGCTCGGCCTGGGAATCGCTGCAAATCAGCATCGGCAAGCTGTTCTTGCCTGTTCTCCGGAAGGTCGTCGACGCGATAACCGCCGTTATCGGGGTTTTCGACAGTCTGGCGCAAAGCGATGTCGGTCAGTTCTTTATCAAGCTGCTGGCGACTCTTAGCGCGGCAGCCGTGGCGATTACCGGGCTTTCGGCGGGAATATGGGCGTTTACCAAGTTCGCGCCTCTTCTGCTTTCCATGTTCGCCCCGCTCAAAGTCGCGATTCTGGCGCTCGGCTGGCCGATACTCCTGATTATCGCCGCTGTCGGGTTGCTCTATCTGGCCTGGAAGAAAAACTTCGGCGGTATCCAGGACACCATGAAACGATGGTGGAAGAATATTTCCACGGTCGTGAAAGGCGTCATCGCGATTTTCAAGAGCCTGACGGGCAGCACGTTTGAAATCCGCGGCGAGCTCGCGAAGGACATCAAGGCCGCGGGCCTGGAAAACCTCGTTGTCAGCATCGCGAAAATCATCCACCGGATAAAGGCTTTCTTCAAGGGCATATGGGACGGCCTGGATTTTTCCAAGCCGCTGAAAGTGCTCGAACCAGTCGGCGCCAAAATTGCCGCCGTCCTGGACAGGATAGGGAGCATCTTCGCCAAACTTACCGGAATCGAAGTTACCTCGGCAACGGACAGTTTTACCAAGTTCGGCGAAGTCGTCGGCGGCTTTCTGACCTGGGGGCTTGAAGCCCTCGCGACAGTTATCAACGGCGTTGTGAATGCGTTCAGTATGGTAATCGACACCGTCGATTGGCTGGTATGCCTGCTGACCGGAGATTTCGCCGGGGCGGCAGCCGCGGGCGAACGTGTCTGGAATTCCTTTTGCGATACGCTGATGGGCTTTCTCGACCTGTTCCGAATCGGCGACTGGTGCCGGGAAGCCTGGGCGGACGCGCAAAACTTTTTAAGCTCCATCAACCTGTTTGAATCCGGCACCGCCATCCTGGGAACGCTGAAAGACGGCATCGTTTCAAAGTTCACGGACTTGAAAGACTCTGTCGTCGGCTTCTTCTCCGGTCTTCGCGAATATCTGCCGTTCTCGGACGCCAAGAAAGGCCCGTTCTCCGACCTGACCCTTTCCGGCTCCCGCTTTATGACGACCATCGGCGAAGGCATGGAATCCGGGGCGAAGTCGCTCGACGGTACTGTTTCCGGAATCTTCTCGGATGTCAGCGGTCTTTTTTCGGGCGGCCTGGACGGCGGTATCACCGTTCTTCAAGAGAAGTTTTCCGGGATGCTGCAATCCGTGACCGGCCAGGCCGGTTCCTGGTGGGACGGGCTGTTCGGCGACAATTCCCCGACCCCTCCGGGAATTGAGCCCGTGCAGATTGACGACGCCCCGGTTCGATCCGCGCAGGAACAGCGGGCGGAAGAAAATCTCCGCCAGGCGAAACAAGACCTAACCATTCATATCGGCAAAATCGAGCTTCCGAGCGTGAAGGACGGCCAGGACTTCGTGAAGTCGCTCCGGAACGTTGTCACGGAACTCGGAGGGCAGCCCGCATGATAAAGCACCTTTCATTCGCTGACGGCATCGTCCGCCTGGGCGGCGAGGAACTTCCCGGCATCCTGACGAGTCTTAGCGTCGACGGGAAAGTCCGATACGACGAACAGAAGGTCGACGGCACTTCCGGCAAGTCGAAAACGCCTATGGGATGGGAAGACCATACCGTAATGATAAGCATGGTTCTTCCGACCGACAGCGACGGCGACTGTTACGACAAACTCGAAATTCTGGCCGCGTACTTCAAACAGCCAGACGCGAAAGCCAACCCGCAAATATATTCCGTGGTGAACCGGCACACGCAAAGCCGCGGCATCCGGGAAATCGTGTTCGACCGTTTGCAGACCACGGAAAGCGAACAGTGGGACTACATTATCGCGAACCTGGGCTTCAACGAGCATAATCCGCCCATCGTGCAGACGGAAGCGGCCGCGGCCAAGACGCCGACCCCCAGCGAACTCGCGGAAGAAGCGAAGCGCCAGGCCGAGGAAGGGGCGGCGCCGGAAGAAGAAGCCGTCATCACAGGTGGCTTGGAATGATTGCCGGGTTCAACGTCCGTTGCAACGTGGGCCCCGTCGAAGTCCTGCGTACACCGTTTCTTGAAATTGTTTACAAGCGGCGCGCCGTCCTGACCCGCTCGACGATTGAAATTCCCGACCCGGAAGGCAAGGTTCGCGCTTCAATCGCCAAAGACGACGCCATGCATCTTCGGTTCGGATACCGCGGGGAAACGACGCTCTGGCACGAATGGCAAGGAACGGTCGACAGCATCGACCAGCCGCCGCGGCAGGATTCCGGGCGTGACGCGGTCATCGTCCAGGGTATCGGGCTTGAAAAGACGCTGTCGACGACCATCGTCACGGAATCGTTCACCTCGGAAGCCGCTTCGGCGGTCGCGGCCCGGCTGCTCGCGAAAACCGGGCTGGCCGTCGCGGGCGTCGACATCCCCGGTGACGTTCTTCCGCATCAGGTCTTTTCCGGCGTCACCGTGGCCCGCGCCATCAAACAGCTTGAAATCACGCTTTCCCGCCAGTTCGGGCATGACCTGAAAAAACACGCCGCCTGGCTCGGCCAGAACGGCTTGCGCTGGTCGGCGGACGGGGAACCCGGCGACGTGTACGTCATCGAAACCGCGAAAAACCTTCTGAACCATACGCCGCCCGTCCGCCCTGGTGAAATGGGCGTCGTGCTGTCCGTTCCTCTTCCCGGGTTGATTCACAGTATGGATGTCCGAATCCGCGACGTGCGGCGCGACATCGTCGCCCTGGTGCGGGCCGAGGAAGTCCGCCACGTCATTTCCGAACGCCTGGGGAACAGCACGGCGGTTCTGTACGGCAAGGAAGCGGGATGGGGGTAGCGGTGGAAGAAGACAAAAGCGACGTTCTCGACCTCTTGCGCCAGGCGATAGAATTCGCCATGCCCGACTTGCGCCACTACCTTCGCCCGGTGAAAAAGGGGAAGGTCGTCGCCGTGTACGCTTCGGACGGGAACTATTTTTGCGATGTGCAGCCGCTCCGGAACGACGAGGCGGTCGACGAAAAAGAGCCGGTCATATCGAAAGTCGAAATCCCGGTCCTGTGGGGCGGTCCCGACCGCGGCGTCGTCTGCCCCCCGGTCGTCGGCGTGCATTGCGACATCACCTATTATGACGGCGACCCCAACTATCCGCGGATAAGCAATTTCCGTTGGCACGGCATGAACGCGCCGAAAGCCGACCTGAACGAATTCATCATTCAGCTTGAACCGGGCGTTTCCATCCACATCGACAAGGAAAAACAGGTCGTCACCCTGACGCCGGAAAACGTGAATACCGAGGCGGGCAAGAACTGGACGGTCAAGGCCGGGGATAACGCGCAGATTGAAGCCGGAAAAGACGCCACGGTCAACGCCAAAGGCGGCGAAGTGCGCATCCTGGCCGCGACGCTGATTACGCTCGCGGCTCCGCTAATCAACATCCTGGGCCGTTTAATCTGTAAATCCTTCACCGGTTCCGGCAAGGGATACGCCGAATTTGAAGGCGATGTCGTCATCCGTGGAAATGAAGAGGTCAAAGGCAATACCGCGACAAGCGGAAACGCTACAGTCGGCGGAAGTTCCACGGTCGCCGGAAACTCGCAGGCCGGGACGCGCAGCGGCGGCACATGCCCTCATACCTGCTGATATTAGCCGAAAGTGATTGTTACCGTGTCCCTTCTGCCTTCTTTTTCTCCCCGGACTGTAAGAGTGTTTTCAGCCTCATCGTATGAAAATTTCTGGAACGCAACAGAAAACACCGAACTTACGCCGCCGGCTTGATCTTCAATACAGTCACAGTGAAGTTCAGAGTCTCCAGTCGCATAAAAAGTGCTGCGCCATGCAGTGCCGCCCTCGAAACTTATGGAATTTGGATTGTTTTCCCATTCCCACACGGCTTCCTGAACAGCAATGTATCGTTCAGAAGCATGTTCCTTTACATCCGGGTTGGCATTAAAAGCATCTCCTAACGCTTCTTCATTTTTCCTTTTCTCAGCCGGTTTTAGAGCCATGTCGTCCTCGTTTAATTGGGGGTGAAAGTACAGGTTAAATATACTTCGCATCATGTGCTTAGTCTACAGCAGATAGGCTTTTTTCCGGCTATCATGCTTCCATGAGTACAACCACCGACCAATGGGGGCAAGACGTCGCCCTGGACGAAAACGGACAGGCCCGCGTCGCCGCGAACGGCGAACTGATTCTCACGGACGGCCCGGATACCGGCGTCCAGGACATCGGACTTCGCCTTCTGACCCCCCTCGGTTCCCTCTTTTACGACACGGAATTCGGAAGCCTGATTCACGAATGGATTTTCGAGGAATCAACGGAAGAGAACCGCGCCGGTCTGGTGGCGGAACTCATTATGCGCACGGAGAAAGACCCGCGCGTCGTGCCGTATTCCGTCCGGGCGTCCATTCTCAAATGGAATGAAGAAGAGGTCGTCGCCCCTTTATTCTGGAAATTCATCGGCGAAGACCAGCCGTACAACCTGGTCCTGCAAGCCAACAAATCGACAAAGGAACTGACGGTCAAGGATGCAAAACCGAACCCCGATTACCTTTCCCCGCATATCCCGCACGATTGACGAAATCCGGGAAAGCCTGTTCGCGCGGATTGAAGCCGTGCAAGACGAGCTCGCAGCGGCCGGTTTTCTGCCGCGCCGTCTGAACCTGAACAAGGGCATCGCGCGCGGGTTGATAGAGCTTACCGCCTGGGGAATCTGGCAGGTTTACAATCTGCTCGAAATTCTGGTCAAGCAGGCCGTTCCGGCGACCGCTACCGGAATCTGGCTGAATCTGCATCTGGCGGCTGTCGGCTTGTTCCGGAAGATGTGGACGAAGGCGACCGGCCGCGTCCGGTTCTTCCGTGACGGCAATATCGCCGGAAACATCGTCATTCCGTCCGGGCGCATCGTCCGGACGCTTCCGGACGGCGCCGGGGAGATTTACCGCTTCGTCACCACGGAAGCCGCCGTTCTGCTCGCCGACGAAGACTTCGTCGACGTTCCGGTCACGGCGGAGGAATACGGCACCGGTTCCAACGCGGGGCCCGGCCAGATATGCGAGCTCGTGACGCCCGTAATCGGCGTCCGGGGCGTGACCAATGTTTCCGGCTGGCTCGTCAGCGAAGGCGCGGACAAGGAAACCGACGACCAGGCGCGGGAGCGGTATCAACTCCGCTGGATGGGGCTGAACGGCTGCACGAAGTACGCCTATAAAGCCTGGGCGCTTTCCGTGACGGGTTGCGTTTCCGTTGAAATTCTCGACCAACATCCCCGCGGCCAGGGAACGGTCGGCGTCGTGGTGCGCGGCTCGGCCGGGCTGCCGACCGAAGCCCTTCTCAAACGTGTTGAAGAAGCCATCGCCGAACAAGCCCCCATCAATGACGACTGGTTCGTCATATCTCCCGACGCCGTGCCTGTGGCCGTTTCCGGACGCCTGCATTTTGTGAATGGCGACCCGGAACTGCTCAAGCATGAAGCCTTGCAGCGCGTCTATTCCCTGTTCGCTGAAACGAGCAAGCATAGCGACATCACACCCGTGAAGATAGGCCAGGACGTGCCCCTCGACCTGTTGACGAAAGTCGCGATGGGCGTTTCGGGCGTGAAATCCGTCAACTGGAACAGCCCGTCCGAAGACCTGGTCGTTCCGAAAAGCGGCCTGGCCATCCTGGCCGA
Organism: Oleidesulfovibrio sp.; assembly: GCF_047973035.1. Taxonomy (NCBI): domain Bacteria; kingdom Pseudomonadati; phylum Thermodesulfobacteriota; class Desulfovibrionia; order Desulfovibrionales; family Desulfovibrionaceae; genus Oleidesulfovibrio; species Oleidesulfovibrio sp. The sequence goes on along the minus strand of NZ_JBKEBF010000044.1, from coordinate 53,313 downwards.
AGCGTCCTTCACGACCTGTCAGGAAGCGGAGGAATAGCCGTGGCAAGCCCGTTCTGGACGTATTTCTTCGACCGCCTGAAATGGATTCCGATTCTCGCCGCTGGCCCGGTCCAGGGCATCGCGAAGGGAATCGCGCATCGTCTGGACGGCGTGAAAGAGGACGGGCTTTTCATGCGGGACCAGTGGTTCCCCGGCCGATGCGAAGACGAGCTCGTTCCGGAACACGGCCTATCCCGCGGCCTAATCCGGCACAGCAAGGAAACGCCCGATATGTTCCGCCAGCGCGTCGTCAACGCCTGGAATTGGAACATGATGGGCGGAAAGCAACAGGGATTGCCGAAAATTCTCGCCTTCTACGGCTTCAACGTGGGAGAGGTCGAAAACCTTCGCCGCTACCAGGCGACCAGGTGGGCGGAATTTCAACTCGCCTTGCAGGACGCGGCCCTCGCGACCGACCTCGACACGGTTCTGGAAGTTCTGGACGTGCTCGTCTGGCTGATAAACGAATACAAGCCGGCGCGCTCGGTTCTGGCCCGTTTGTATAACGATGTCTACGACCTGCACCCGACCATTTATTCGGACGGCCCGGCATACAGTGACGGCCTGTATTCCTACTTTTCCGGCGTCCCGGCGTCGGTTCTCGGCGACGGATACGACCCGGAACTGCTGCTTTCCTTCGGCGTCCGCCACAACAGCCAGGCCGAAGGGCTCGAAGAACAGGAACCGAACTTTCACGGGAAGGAAATATACGTTTTCGAGGCTCCGTATATCAACGCCGCTGTTTATAGCGAATGTTACTACGGCGATTCTTTCCTGACGAATAACGGTGTTTTTGTCGGAACCCTGACCAATCTTCACGCTTGCGAAAACCTGATTTCGTCCCACGGATGGGCGGGCTTGTGGGATTCGCGCCGCTGGCAGGAATCTTTGTCATGGGGCCGCATCTGGCCCGACTTCACGTTTTCATACCGGCAGCGGTCGAAGGTTCAGGCGGTCTATTCCGAAGCTGGCGAGGGTTACGGCAGATATACCGGCCTGAATTGCATGTACGGCGTTCCGGAAGTCGAGCTCGTCGACAAGGCACCGCGATACGGCGATAGCGAATATTCCGGCACCATCGGGCACCGCCTTGTGACCGTTCACGAACAATTCAGGGAAACCCGGCTTTCCACCTGCGAGCCTGTGGGCCCCGCGGAGGCGTCCTCGGCTTATCAGGAAGTCTGTAATTTCGCGGCTTCCCCGGCAAGCAATCCGGGCTGGTCCGGTTCCTGGGACAAACGCACCTGGGCCGGATATGAGCCCCGGTTTTTCATTTTACAACCAACGGAGGAACAATGAGCGGAACAATAACCGACATCGGCAAAGCCGCTATGGCAAAGGCAATTAGCGAACGGACGCTCCATTACGCCTGGGGAACAGGTGAAGAGGAATGGGACAGCGACCCCAACAGCAAGCCGTTCTGGAAACAGAGAATCGCCCTGGTGAACGAGGTCGGCAGACGGACAGTGACCAGAGTCGGATTCGTGCTTCCGGACCCGGACGGCGACATCCTGGTTCCGACCGTTCAAAAGGACGGAACGGTTCAGGTCGTCCCGTACAAAATGTCGGAACCCGGCCCGACGCCGTACCTCTATCTGCAAGTGAACTTCGGCTTCGAGGACGCGGCGAACCTGACAATCCGGGAAGTTGGAATCTTCATGGATACGGTGACAAAGGAAGGATTGCCCCCCGGACAACGGTATTTCACTCCCGGCGAAATTGAAGCCCCCGGCCTGCTGCTGGCTGCCGAGTGTCTTGATATGGGCATGAACCGGCTTCCTTCGACGCAGCCGGTATTCGGATTCATTCTTCCCTTTTAAGGATTTACAATGGAAAACCTCAAGAAAATATCTATTGCTGATTACTACAACAGAGACAACGCGGCCAAGAATTATGAAAAAATTCTATACCGCGACCGCAAGGGCGTTCAGGCGTCCGAACACAACGAACATCAGGAGATATTCGAGCGCCGCCTGACTTCGGCCTTGAATGCGCTTTTCCGTGACGGCGACATCATTCGCGATGCGCAAATCGCTGTCAACGCGCAAACCGGGGAAATACAGGCCGGTTCCGGCGCCGTATACCTGAACGGGGCCGTTCGTGGAGTCGCGCCGGCAACGTTCACGATTCCGATGAAAGGTTCCGTGGCGGTAGGTATTTACCTTGAATCGCGCATCGTCAGCGAACTTGAAGACCCCGACCTGCTGAACCCGGCCAGGGGCAGCAACACAGAAGGCGAACCGGGCGCCTGGCGCCTGCAGGTCAATACCGCCTGGGGCTACGAAGGCGACGGCCGGGACGGCGATTTTTATGTCGTGCACGTTGTCGATGACGGCGTCGTCCGGAGCAAGGAAGCGCCGCCGAACCTGGACTCGTTCAACCGGGCGATTGCCGGGTACGACCGGGATTCCACCGGGGGCGGCTTGTATGTGGTTTCCGGCCTGAAAGTGCTCGCCGCAGAAGATAGCGGCGGGGGCGCGCAGATTTATACCATCGGCGAAGGCAAGGCCCGCGTTCACGGCTTCGGAATTGAACTCACCACGTCACGGCGTCTGTCCTATGACGCCACGCCCGACTTGCGCTATCTGGATACGGAAATCATCACGGCTACCGGCGAAGCCCGGCAAAGAATCGACGTAGCCCATGCTCCGATTCATAACATCACGCTTCTTCGCGCCACGTTGCAGAAGACGGTCGAACTTCGTCACGGCTCCTATGGCGGCTGCACTGACGCGCTTCCGGATACGGCCATCGTCGCGATTTTGGAGTGCAAACAGGGCGATACCGTGTTCGAGGCGTCGGAATACAAAAAGACGGGCGACGGCGTAGACTGGTCGCCAAGCGGCAACGAGCCCGCTTCCGGTTCGACCTATTCCTGCACGTATACCTACATGACGGCTGTCGAAGCCCTGGAACAGGACTATGACGGGTTTTATGTGGAAGGCGCGGTCGCCGGAACGAGCATCATTATTTCCTACAATCAGGCCGTACCGCGCTATGACCGCCTGTGCATCACCTCGGACGGGGCTTTCGTCTGGATTCAGGGCGTCGCCGCTGAAATCAACCCGCGCCTCCCTGTCGCTCCGGAGGCGATGCTTCCTATCGCGACCGTCTACCAGACCTGGCGGAAAAAGCGGGACGTTATCAATGACGGCGTGCGCGTCGTGGGCTTCGATACCCTGGAAGCGCTTTTCAGCCGCGTAGACTACGCCCTACAGGAAATCTCCCGCCAACGCCTTGAAGCGGAAGCCTCTATCCGGGAGGATGGTACCCGCGTCGGTATCTTCGTCGACCCGCTGTTCGACGATTCCATGCGCGACCAGGGCGTCGCACAGACAGCGGCTATTATCGACGGTTCGCTTGTTCTGCCCATCAGTCCGAAAGTTCACGCCCTGGCGGCTCCGCTGGCGGCCCCCATCGCGCCCGTTTATGCGGTCGACATCGCCCTGGCGCAACTCCTTCGTACTTCGGATATGAAGGTTAACCCGTATATGTCCTTCGGCATCCCGCCCGCGAAAGCCGTTCTGACGCCCGCCGTAGATAACTTTACGGAGGTCGAAACCAACTGGGCGAGCGCGGTTACAAAGCGCTTTGATACTGGGCATTATGTCGTCGGTCGGTCTACACTGACCAGCCAGTCGGTAACGACCACAAACCAGGTATTGAGTTCGACCACGACCGACCTCGAATATCTGCGTCAGATATACATACAGTTCATGCTTGAAGGCTTCGGCCCGGAAGAACGTTTGCAAAGTGTCGTATTCGACGGCGTCGAAGTGGATTTCGAGCCTGACCCCTGCATCGCCGATGAATCCGGCATCGTGCGCGGGCGGTTTATGATTCCGCCGAAAATTCCGGCCGGCTCGAAAAACGTCCTGTTCCGGGGCAACGTCGAAGGCGGTTCTTCCGGAAGCGGAATCTTTGTCGGTCAAGGGAAACTGACCGTCCAGACATTGCGCCAGGTGCATACGGTCGTAAACTATTGGGTCGACCCTCTCGCGCAGACCTTCGTTCTGGATACCGCGGACCAGATATGCGGCGTCGACCTGTGGTTCACGGCCAAGGGCGGCGACGCCCGCGTCCAGATTCGCGAAGTCAGCAACGGTGTTCCCACAAGAACGATTCTGGCGGAAACCATTATTCCGGAAGCATCCATCATTATCAGCGGCGGCGGACATACCCGCGCCGAATTCCCCGTTCTGGTGAAACTGGAGGCGATGACGGAATACGCGGTCGTTGTTCTGTGCGACGACCCGACCACCGCCGTCGCCATCGCCGAAATGGGCCAGTTCGACAAAACCGCGCAGAAGTGGGTATCCAGCCAGCCTTACACCGTGGGCGTTCTTCTTTCTTCGAGCAACGCTTCCACCTGGACGGCCCACCAGGACAAAGACCTCACGTTCCGGCTATTGAAGGCCAACTTCACCGAAGGCGTTCACACCTTCGACATGGGCGTCGCGCAAATTGAGAATACGACCGACATGGTTCTTCTCGCCCTTGATGAAACCCCCACGGCGGACACTCGCGTCGAATTTGAACTGACCATGCCGGGCGGCGATGCGATGACGCTCGCACAAGGTCAGCCGGTTCGCCTTGCGCAGCCCGTGAACGGCGAAGTTTCGGTCAAGGCGAAGATGACGGCGAAAAGGGGCGCGGGGCCGCTTCTGTGGCCCGCTCCGCAACTTCTGACCGGGGAAGTGGGCCAGACGGCGGATTACGTCAGCCGTTCCATACCCGCGGTCGGCGCCATCAAGGCCGTTCTTATTTTTGACGCCTACGTGCCTTCCGGTGCGGCCATTGCTCCGGAGTTGCAGATAGACGCGGGAGCCTGGCAGGGGATGGAACTCAAGAACACGGTCAATCAGGGCGACGGCGTAGTCGAATACCGGTATGAAACGGCCCTGACGACCGCCGACGAGGTCAAGACGAAAATCATTCTTTCCGGAACGAGCGCGGCCCGGCCCGCTGTCTCGAAAATCCGTTTCATGGCCTTGAAGTAGGAGGCTTCACGATATGACTCAAACAACCAACACCGCCGCCGCCCTGACCGAAGCCGAGCTCCAACAGCTTCGCGACAAGCTGCCTTTGTTGCTGAAAGTCGTCGGCATTCTGGAAGCGGAAGTCGCCGTCATTGATGACGGTATAACGGTCGACGACCGAAGCGATTTCCTTGAACTGCTGTTGCCGCATTTTGCGAACAGACTCGACAAGGATATGCCCCGTCTTCGGCAAACGCTGGAAATGCTCGACGCCTTCGCCGAGAACATCAACGAAGCCTTGACAGCGGAAGGCAAAACGCGGTCGGAAACGGCCGCGGCAATCCAGAAGGAACTTTCCGCAGGCGACCAGGCAGTTTTGCACGCCCTGGGCGAAGCCGTTCAGGAATTGAACAACAGCCTGGAACGGGAAATCGAACAGGAAGCGGCGACACGGTTCGCGACCGACCAGGCGCTTGAAGCCGCTCTCGATGCGGAGAAAGCCGAGCGCGAACAGGCGGCGCAAACGCACGATGAAGACCCTTCCGCGCACGACGCCCTGGTGCGGCGGATAACGGTCGGGGATATTTCGCCGGTAATCGGCGTGTGCTGGCTGGAAACCGGGAACTGCACAGGGCTCTGGTACAACTGCGACGCCGAAGGCCAGCCGGTAACGCCGAACAAGCGTTATTTCGACCACCATCCCGTTTATTCGGCGATGAAGCGCGTTCTCGTGGACGGGCAGGTCATGGTCGAGAACGCGCCGTTCTGGATAAAGACCATGAAGCCCGAAACCGGGCCGTTCGCGGGGAAACTCTGCAAGATTATTTCTCCCGGCCCGGCTGACGGCTTTCATCCTTACCCGGCCTTTCTGTCGCCGTCTGGCGACGTGCTGGAAAAGATGTATATCGGCGCTTACCAGGGAACCGGTGAAGCGAATAACATGGTCGGTTCCCGGCCCGGCAAGGTTCCGCTCGTCAGTCTGGATTTTCCCACGATGCAGACCCGTTGCACGAACCGGAACACGGGCGGCGTCGAAGGTTTCCGGATGTGGGATTTCTACCAGTATTCCGCTCTGTGCCTGTTGTTCCTCATAGAGCATTGCACGACCGAGTCTCAAAGCATCATGGGCCGCGGCTATGTGGACGCTTCCGGGGCGACGTATACGGATGATTACAGAAATACCGAATGGCGGGGCTACGTGGGGCTTTACGGCAACGTCTGGCAGATGTGCGACGGTTTCCGCATTGCGACGAACGGGCAAATCGAAATGTTCAAGAACGATGGTTCGCGGGCATGGGTTAATACTGGCAAGACGTGCCCGGCCTATAACGGCTCGGCTGCTCAATACGCGATAACCACTTTTGACGGGGAAGGCGCCGGATTTAATTTCGACGATGTGTTCGTCCCTGCAACGCAAGGCGACTATACTGCCGGAACCTTTCCCGATTATTTTTACGGTCGTAACGGCTCTGCCGGAAACGTCTTATATGTCGGCGGTCAATGGAATTACGCCAGTGGTGCTGGCCTGTTCTGCTGGTATTTGTACAGCCCCGCCAGTCATAGCGCGACTAGCATCGGTTGCCGCCTCGCAAAAGGATAACTGCCTACGGCTTACTGTACTACTGTACCGCGAAGCGGTCGAAATTTTTTTGAGGACAGACACAATGCAAATTACTTTTACACATAAGAAGAAAAAGCCTGAGGCTTCCGTTTCCGGCCCGTCAGAGGTCAAACTGTACGCCGTGCCAACCTCCTATAGTGACGATGGCTATTATCTGGCAGCTTGGTCGTCCGGCGATTACGAGCCCGTGCCTTCGTGCGCGGTCAACGATGCCGAACTTCTCGCGCATCTGGCCGTTGAAGGGAACGACCAGGGCGAACTTGCCATGCGTGAAATCTTTTGCGCGCAGGGGGTGAAATATGCCGCGAATTGAAACAGGCGAAAACCCGAAAACCGGACTGACGGGACTTGAAAGCCAAAAGAAATTGAAACTCGCCGCTATCGACGATGAAACGAGCGCCGCTATTCTCGCCGGGTTCGATTATGCGGTCCAGGACGAAATGTATCACTTTTCGTATGATTCGTTCGACCAGGGCAATTTCACGGACGCGGCCAGCGCGGCGACCTTGGCGACCATGATGCAGCAAGACCAGTCCGTTACCTGGAACGCTTATCGGGCAAACGGCGAGCTCGTCCGTCTTGACTTGAACGTGGCGGATTTTCTCGGCCTGTTCACAAACGGCGCCCTTGCCCACAAATCGGCGATGATGGAACAGGGCGGCATCCGGAAAGCGGCAGTCATGGCCGCGACAACCGCCGAGGAGGTGGACCGGGCATGATGAAGCGCATCACAACCGCCGTTACGAACTATATCAAGCGGGTTCTCATTTCTCTTGACCAGGCGGTAAACGTCATCGTCTTTTTCGGGCGGGAAGACGAAACGGTCAGCGCCCGTTGCTGGCGGCTCCGGAGTATCTTTCCCTGGAATATAGCCCGCTGGCTGATAGACCTCGTCGCGCTCCTGTTCAAAGACAAGAATCATTGCGAAGTGTCGTATCAGTCGGAATTGCAGGGAAGGCAGCTTCCCAAGGAATACAGGCCGCAGGATACTGCGGAATCATAGACTTTTGTTGCAACGCTTCTGCTTCGCTTTCACTTAGGTGCATAAGGTGCTTGTATTCATTTCCCGGTAGATACAGGGGAAATGAGGCGAGTCAGAAAAAAAATAGCCGGAGTCGGCGTTGCAATCAGGGAGTTTCGGCAACAAACGGGGCTTTCACAGGATGCGCTTGCGGACCGTATGGACGTGGTGACGTCTTATATATCCATGCTGGAAAGCGGCAAGCGCTATCCTTCTATAGAAATGCTCATACGGCTTGCCATTGCTCTTGAAGTGCGACCAGGGGCTATTTTAGACCGCATAGCGGAACTTTACACCCCGGACGAGGACCGCTTCCCTTGGGGAGCGGGAAAGTAAGATGTCACTGAAAGATTTTACCCTACTGGCGAAGCTGGAAGCGTTGGATATTGAAACGCACAAAATCGTCAAACGCTTTGAAAAGTCGGAACGGCACGTTTTGTCAGCGGAAATCCGGCACACCGTAGCAACGCTTCTTCACCTCGTAATCAAGGCGACAAAGACGCAACTTGAGGAAAAACGGAAGAAACGCCCACCGGTCACAACGCGGGAAATCCTTTGGCAGACAGACGTAGAACTGGAATATCTACGAGTGCAGGTTCGCAAAAGTTTCGCCCTGCGCTTGATTAACGAAGGCTGTTACGAAGTATGGAGTCGCCAGATTGCGGAAGTCGGTCAGATGCTCGGCGCCTGGATAAAGCGAAACGGCGAAGACCTCGAAAGGTTCCAAGGCCAATCCCAAGCAAAACGAGCGCAGCAAGGTTCTTTGATATAAATTTGGGATGCAAACGCATGTCGGCGGTCAATGGAATAACGCCAGTGGTGCTGGCCTGTTCTGCTGGAATTTGAACAGCCCCGCCAGTAATAGCGCGACTAACATCGGTTGCCGCCTCGCAAAAAGTACCCGAAGCCGTATATCCCAAGAGATTGCGGACAGCGTACCCTTTGGCGTTTGCATTCCTTCCCCGGATGCGGGGAGAACAGCGACCGGCCGGGGCGGTCAGTAGGCGAGAAGCCGAACACGGCCCCGGCCAATGCTGCAAGAATTTAGGGATATGGGCGTATGTCGGCGGTAATTATGGTAACGCCAGTGGTGCTGGCCTGTTCTGCTGGAATCTGAATAACCCTGCAAGTAACGCTAACGCAAGCATCGGTTGCCGCCTCGCAAAATGTACCCGAAGCCGTATGTCTCACGAGATTACGGACAGCGTACCCTTTGGCGCTTATATTCCTTCCCCGTAACCGGGGAGAACAGCAACCAGGCTGGGGCGGTCGGTAGGCGAGAAGCTGAACACGGCCCCGGCCAGAAGTGAACGGGCATGGCGAGAACGGTAAAGAATCTCTGGCGGGAAATCGCCACATTTACGACTCTGGCGCGGGCTTTCCAGAAAGTGCGAGAAGGCAAGCGTTTTGATTCCGACACCTTGCGGTTTTACGCCAGCCTCGAAGATAATCTCTTCGCCCTGGAAGAGGCACTTCAAGCCCGGACGTGGAAACCGAGCCCATTCCGCGAATTCACGATAACTGTTCCCAAACTTCGCCGGATTCAGGCGCCGGAATTCGGCGACCGTGTCGTTCATCAAGCCGTCATGCTTCATGCCTCCCCTGTGTTCGAGCGCCGCTTCATTACAGATTCTTATGCGAACCGTATCGGCTTCGGAACCCATGCCGCCAGTCACCGGCTCCGGGAGTTTTTACGCTCGGCGAGCCGGAAGTATGAAAGTCCGTACATAATCAAGGCGGACATCAGCAAATACTTTCCGAGCATCCCGCACGACAGGCTTATGGACCGGGTACAGCGTCTTTTTTTCGACCAGGCAGTCGTCTGGTTCTTTGATACGCTGATTCGGAACAGCGGCTTTACCGAACGCGGTCTTCCCATCGGCTCGCTTACCTCGCAATGGCTGGCGAATCTCTACCTGGACAGGCTCGACCACTATATGAAAGACGATCTGGGCGTTAAATACTACGTCCGGTATATGGACGATTTTATCATCGTCGGGCCTGATAAGACGTGGTGCAGGGAAAAACTCGCGTACATCGACGAGTATGTGCAGGGCCTCGGCCTGGCGCTGAACCCGAAGACGGGGGTTCTCCCGATTACGCAGGGAGTCGATTTCGTCGGCTACCGTCACTGGACAGACCACGTTCTGCCGAGGAAAAGCACGGTGAAGCGGGCAAGAAAGCAGTTCAAGAGCCTACAGCGGCGCTATAACGCAAAACAGATAGATTTTGATTACGTCCGCTCGCGGGTGGTTTCGTTCACCGGCTACATGAAGCACTGTAACGGGAAAACGCCCCTGGGGCACATATTGGACAGGTTCGTACTGACCGGCGCGGGAAAGCAGGAGAAAGAAGAATAGTTCGCATGTTCCGCATGGCTCACGGCAGGAAAGGGCAAGGGCTGGCATAGTGCAGCAATCGGCAGGCGGGGCGCGGGAACGCCCCACCGAGCGACGTCGAAGCGCCGCCCACGGCCCACGAAAAGAACAGGTCTTTTCGCTTCGTTCCGCTGCCTTAGTCCTGCGCAGGACGAGGAAAGGAGTAGCAGAACATCGGGCAAGCAACAATCATCATGTGAGTAATGGAAGAAATTCGTTGCGCGAAATGCAAAAAGAAAATCGGTGAAGGAGAACTCAAGAAGTTTGAATTTTATTGTCCGCGGTGCTCCGCGTTCAATTCATTAGTGAGAGCCATAGAGCCCCAACCAAGCGCCCCCAGAGAGCCACGAAAGGAAAGTGAATGTGGCTCTACATCCCCAAAATTTTAGCGGCGTCGCGCTCGCCGCAGGAGCCGGAGGGCTCGAACTTGGCGTTTCACTCGGAATACCTGACTATCGAACTGTTTGCTTCGTCGAGCGAGACGCCTATGCCGCGGCCGCTCTCGTGGCCCGAATGGAAGACGCGGCCCTGGATGAAGCGCCTATCTGGTCTGACCTTGTCACCTTCGACGGCAGGCCGTGGCGCGGAAGAGTGGATTTCCTTACTGCCGGTTATCCATGCCAGCCGTTCAGCAACGCAGGAAAGCGCCTCGGCGAAAAAGACCCGCGCCATTTATGGCCGCACGTCCGCCGAATCCTCGGCGAAATACAGGCGCCGTTCCTCTTCGCTGAAAACGTCCTCGGACACGTCAGTCTCGGCCTCGAAAACGTCCGAAAAGACCTTTTCGCAATGGGTTACGAGGTTGAAGCGGGAATCTTTACAGCGGCAGAAGTCGGCGCGCCGCACATCCGGAAACGGTTGTTCATTCTGGCCTACGCCGACGACGAAAAACTCCGGAACTTGGCCGGGCATGTCGGTAAAGAACGGGAAGTTCTACATCGTACCGGGCAAGTATCAGTTGGGGATTCAGCTTGCGGCGATAGCCTGGACGTTGCTTTATATGGCGGGAATGGGGAATCCGCGAGCCTCTTCCCTCCCGATGCAGGTGAATTTGACGCCTGGGAACGCTGGCTCCAGTTACGGCCTGACCTGCAACCCGCGATTTCTCGAAGCGCTCCAGGGCTGGCCTACAAGCTGGACAGATACAGGCTCACAGGTAACGGAGTTTGCCCGCTGGCAGCAGGCTATGCGCTTGGAACTCTGCTTGATGCTGCACAAAGACGCCTGAAAGCGGGTAAAGTTGTGTAAGAATCAACACACAGGGAAAAAAGAAAATCGAGCCGTTTCGATATGTCCGAAAGGCTCGATTTTTCCTTTGAAATTTTCGCGTTCTGTTCTCATTTTATGTGACAGCCGTTCCCAAATTTCGCGACCGCTCACACCAAGATAAATCGCCCTTTTTTCTGCCCTCAGGGTAGCAATAGGGTAGCAAAAACGGCAAAGGCGTCATCTCGAAATCGAGATAACGCCTTGAAATTTCTGGAGCCAGCATGCGGAATTGAACCGCAGACCTGCTGATTACGAATCAGCTGCTCTACCAACTGAGCTATGCTGGCAAAATGAGAAGCGCTTTATAGCCCTATGCAGAGGTGTAGTCAATAGGGTTCCGCTACAGGAAATTAACTTTTACAGAAGCAGAAAAAACAGTTGAGGCTATTGCCTTAACTCCCCCATCGGAATACCTTCTCATTTACTTGGTTAGGGATAAGTCACAAAGATCACCATTATCAGGAATCATTCTTGACAAGAATAGCCACTCTGAGTATCAAGAACACAACTAAGTAACAGAACACACTCTAATCCAGGAGACATTTGGATGAAATCTTTGAAAGGAACCCGTACAGAAAAAAATATTCTCACCGCTTTCGCTGGTGAATCTCAGGCACGCAACCGCTACGACTACTTTGCAGGTCAGGCGCGTAAAGACGGTTATGTGCAGATTGCTCATGTTTTTGAAGAAACAGCACTGCATGAAAAGGCCCACGCAAAGCGTCTGTTCAAATTTCTTGAAGGCGGAGAAGTAACCATTTCTGCAGGTTATCCTGCCGGAGTCATCGGCTCTACTCTTGACAACCTTTTTGCTTCTGCAGAAGGTGAACATCACGAGTACGAGCAGATGTACCCTGAATTTGCCGCCATTGCTAAAGAAGAAGGCTTTCACGAACTGTCAGCTGTGTTCATGAGTATTGCAACGGCAGAACGCTATCACGAACGCCGTTTTCTGGCATTCGCTAACAATATTGAAAAAAATATCGTTTTCCAACGTCCCCAGAACGTAGTCTGGCGCTGCAGAAACTGTGGCTACAATCACGAAGGGATTGAAGCCCCCGATCTCTGCCCTGCTTGCGCTCATCCCAAAGCATTCTTTGAACTGCTTGCACCCGAGTGGTAATCAAAGGCTCATAGCGACCTTACAGCGGCACCTGCAACAGCGGGTGCCTCTTCTTTTTCCTAATACGCAAAAACAAACCACAAATCCAAACATCACCATTTTGTAATAATCAGCCAGACAAGCCTTTCAAAGCGCCTTCCAATGACAAAAAAATAAAAAAATTGAAAAATTCTCAAAAAACTCTGTTTTTTACATTTTTGTATACATGATGCAATTAACTATACTAAGCACTGTATTATAGAATAATCATACAACTACACCCTACCAATAAGACATATAAAAACACGCAACGCAGGCAAATCTAACGAAACCAGCACTGCTAAAATATGATCTACTCAAATTATACATTGCCATATTTCTACTTATTATCAACTAGACACCACCAGACACACATCAATGAGTGAGCACTATCGCAACACAAAATAAAACACATCAATTCTAACTCCTGAATCAACATGCGACAGTTTATCCACTCAAAGTTTGCTTCCCCCCTGATTTCCAAGCTATATGAGCGCCTCAGTACGAAAAACACACCTTGGAGGCGCTATGAATACCCCCGTGAAGAATAATGACGTCCTTGGCACCACAAACCGTGGCAATATTGTAGAATCCGGCCTTTGCACACTCTGCCGTGCAGACTGTATGGGCAAGTGTGAAACCTGGCTGTCCTGCCTGAAAGGCCGTGACACCCTCTACCCCCGCGACTTTGGCCTTGTGACTGCAGGCAGCGGCAACACCACCCATGTAGGTGTGTCCTACAATTCTCTGCGTATTCAAGGGTATAACTACGGCGCCCACGGCATGGGAGCAAACTGTTCTAAGGCACAAACTGGTGATGCTCTTTTTACTGATGCATCTCTGGAAACATCTTTCGGTGCCGAAGAGAAAACCAAGTGCCGCTTCCCTGTAATGACCGGCGCTCTGGGCTCTACCTTTATTGCAGCTAAGTACTGGGACTCTTTTGCAGTGGGTTGCGCCCTTAGCGGTGTACCGATTGTTGTCGGCGAAAACGTAGTTGGCGTTGACCGCAAGTCTTCTCTGGCGAACGGTCGTATTAGCAGCGCTCCTGAACTTGAACGCCGTATTGACACCTACCTGCGCTACTACGACGGCTATGGTGCCATTATCGTTCAGATGAACGTAGAAGACACCCGCAACGGCGTTGCAGAATACATTGCCGAAAAATACGGCGACAAAGTGATTCTGGAACTGAAGTGGGGTCAGGGCGCTAAAGACATCGGTGGCGAAATTTTTGTCGAAAACCTCGACTACGCAGTATTCCTGAAAGAACGTGGCTATCTGGTTGATCCTGATCCCACCCTTCCCGAAGTTCAGGCTTCTTTTAACTCCGGCGCTATCAAGGGCTTTGCCCGTCACAGCCGCCTTGGCTACACCGACCTTTCTTCATGGGAACAGGTTCGTGAAAACTTTATGAACTCTGTTGCCTACCTGCGCAAACTCGGCTTCAAGCGCATTTCTCTGAAGACCGGCTCCTACGGCATGCAGGCTCTGGCTATGTCCATCAAGCTGGCAACTGAAGCCAAACTTGACCTGCTTACCATCGACGGTTCCGGCGGAGGCACCGGCATGAGCCCTTGGGATATGATGGAAACCTGGGGCGTGCCTTCCATTCTGCTGCACGCAAAAGCATACGAATACGCATCTATCCTTGCCGCCAAGGGTGAACGCGTGGTTGATATGTCCTTTGCCGGCGGTTTTGCAAAATCCAGCCAGATCTTCAAAGCTCTTTCGCTTGGCGCACCTTACACCAAGCTTATCTGCATGGGCCGCGCAATGATGATTCCCGGCTTCCTCGGTTCCAACATCGAAGGAGTACTCCGCCCCGAGCGTCGTGAAGCTGTATGCGGCAACTGGGACAAGCTGCCCCGTACCGTTTCCGACTTCGGCACCACCCCCGAGCAGATTTTTGCCGGCTGGTACGAAGTTCAGGCAAAAGTCGGTAAGGAAGAAATGAAAAACATTCCTTACGGCGCAGTAGCCATGTGGACCATGATGGACAAACTGGGCGCAGGTCTGCAGCAGCTTATGGCCGGTGCCCGTAAGTTCGATCTGGCTTCCGTTTCCCGCGAAGACATCGCATCCTGCAACCGCGAAACTGAAGTGGAAACCAAAATTCCCTTCATCACCGAAGTGCAGGACGAATTCGCTAAAGCAATCCTGCGCGGCTAGTTTACGGCATACCTATCCGGCTCCGATACAGGTTGGGCGCATCCGAAAGGATGCGCCCTTTTTACTGCGCTGACCAGTCAGACCAGAGAGTTGCCGCCCAAACAATATGACACACGAATAACGAGTCTAGATGAAACAATTTGAGGCACTAATAGGGTAACAAGAAAGTATACGGATGAATCCATCAGACGCCTGCGAGTCCTGCCCACTGTGAGGTAAAAACTCACCCGACAACTTGCTAAATTCAGCAACGGGCAGGTATGCATTTTCCACTACTAAAGTTTCCTAAAACAGACCTCCTATCACTCTGTCCTCTGAAATATTGCTTGAGAGCAGCCAGTATTTGCTCTGACAGGAATAACCGCTCCGGGCACACCGATAAGGCTTGCTGTTTTTTTATCTTTTGCCGCCCCTGCAAAAAGTAACGCTCCCACAACAGCCGTGAATGGAGCGACTAACACAAGCCCCAAGCTTCCGATAAGCGTCTTTACGATTTCTGCAGAGACGTAAATCATGTTGAACATGTTGGCGAGGGGCACTCCTTGTGCCATAAACGCCATAAGCAGTGTGATAAACCCACCGGAGTATGCAAGCAGTAGAGTTGTGGTCATAGTCCCTACAACAGCCCTTCCCACCCTGATGCCGGAGAGAAAAGCCCCGCTTCTGCTTATGTCGGGGTTGCTACAGGCCACTTCGTACTGACTGGCTGCAACATCCATGGCAAGATCCATCACCGCGCCGGAGGCTGCAACAAAAATTGCCGCAACATATATATCTGTTATGTTCAGATGCGCGTAGCCCGCGTACAGCATGGTTTCTGCAAACGGCATCACAGCACCGTGCAGATGCAGCGCATCCGCAACCCACACAGCCAGCAGCGAGCTTGCCCCGACACCTGCCATCGCCCCCAGAAAGGCTGTCACGCCAAGACGTGTAAGTCCTGCCACCAAAAACACAATAACAGCCGTAAGCACCGCCACCACACAGAACGCCAGCGGTACCGGTGGAACGCCTTTAAGCAATAACGGCACAAAAATCTTCCAGAGGACGAGAGCTGTAAACACAAAACTCAGCAATGCTTTTGCACCTGTCCACCCCCCGAATGCGAGCAGCAACAGGCCAAAACCCAATAACAGCCATACCTGCATTCCCAGCCGATAATGATCCTGCGCCACCACCGTATCAACTCTGCCATCTGCCTTGTGAGTAATAACCAGCAGAGCTGCATCTCCTGTTGAAAAAACTTTGTCTATGTCCATACGGCCTTGTAATTGGTTCAGTACGGAAAAACGCTGCCCTTTATACGGACCGTCAAGGGCTTCCACCTCAAGCGCCTGATAGCCGACCTTGATCAGCGTATGCTGCTGCAACCCTTCAGAACTTTCTGAAACGACTCTGCCCTTGCAACGTATGGCATTCGCATCCATACGGTTTTCAAACCCCGTAGGCGTATACCACAGCGCCAGCGACAACACGGCGAACACAAGCACCAATACTGTATCCATTTTGCCTTTATGCATTTTCACCTCTGAAAACTGCCGGACCTGCACAACAATAAATAGAAGAATGGCGGCACACCGTTAACAGGCATGCCGCCGAAACAATTACAGCATCAGCAACACTATTGCGCAGCTACGTATACTCTGGGCTTAACTCCCATAGCAGACATAATCTTTTTGGCGATGGCGGCCTGATGGTAGCTGCCGCCAAAGCTATCTGCACCAGCGCCGATAGCCGTAGTGCCTACAGGCACAGCTGTGTGTGAAAATGACGTCCAGGCAAGACCGGCTTTGTTATTCAGAATATGGGTAATGGAGACAATAAGCGGGTCGTATCCGCCATACAGTTTTTTTGAAACTGCATCGTTTAGTTCCATAGTGTCACTGGCAACGGACCGTACAAAGGCATCTTGCAACTGAGCCAGCTCATGCGGCTGCACAACCATCGGGTTCGCAGCATCTCCTTCAAACTCAAGCCCGAAATAATGTGTAATCGTAGGCTTCAAATGATCGAAGGTAATATGCCCTTTATTTTCTTTTTTAAACAATTTCAGCACGTCTTCCTGAAAGAACTGGAACGAAACATACTGTTTTTTCAAAACATCAAAGTCAGATTCGTACGCAGTACCGGCAAAGCCAAGAGTCATACCGCCGCATTCATGGTCGCCGGTAACCACGATAAGTGTTTCCTTGGGGTGCTTTTTATAAAACTTCACTGCTTCTGCCACTGCGTTATCAAAGGCAACAGTGTCCATTATAGCAGCTTTGGCATCGTTGGCGTGACAGGCCCAGTCAATTTTGCCGCCTTCCACCATCATAAAAAAGCCTTTGTTGTTATCCAGCAGTTCAATGCCCTTAGCGGTAAATTCTGCCAGAGAAATATCTTTACCTTCGCGGCGGTCGATCTCGTAAGGCAATGCGCCTGAATCTTGCAGCCATGCGTTGTAGGCAAGCACCTTACCGTCTTTTCCGGACAGCTTCATAAAAGATTCGCGATCATTCACCACGGTATAACCGGCACCTTTAATGGCTTGCAGAGCATCGCCGCGGGGTTCCACACCCTTACGTTTGCCTGCGGGGTCTTTAATGCCGCCGCCAGCAAAGTAGTCGAAGCCGGATTTTGCAAGCGCATGGTCTATGTAATGGTACAGATTGCGGCTTTCTTCATGAGCATAAAAAGCCGCGGGAGTGGCATGATCGATGGAAACGGACGATACAATCCCTACCTTCATGCCGCGGTCACGAGCCATTTCTGCAATCGTCTTCACTTTAGTTTTATCAGGGGCCATACCGATCATGCCCACATCAGTAATCTGGCCGGAGCTCATAGCCGTGCCCGCCGCAGCGGAGTCTACGATGAAGCGGTTAGCTGCAGGCGTGGTTGTGACGCCATGAACAGGAAATGTATCAAGGGTAAGCTTCTTGCCGATAAAAGCTTCTGTTGCCTGCTTCTGAGGCAGCCCCATGCCGTCACCAATAAACAGGAAAACATACTTTGCATCCGCAGCAAATCCCTGCTGCAACGTTGCCAGCACAACAAACAGACAGATTGCAGCGCACACCGCACGCCGCATAACAACACTTCGCATGATTGACTCTCCTTGCACTAGGTTTAGTTAGCCGGTGTGTACCTGCGCGTCACATGACGGGTACACACCATTCTCCGACAAGTTTGTGCAATATGCCCTGTGACAGATTCATGCCGTGCAAGCGACAGTTGCAATACAGGTATGTAGCGCTGGTGCTGAGAGCGATAATGCAGCCTCCCTTTTCACCATATCTGCCATAATTTTCTAAAACAATATGATTCGCGTAGGACTTTGCTGAGGCAAAATGAAAGCGGGTACCCGAAACGGGCACCCGCAACACGACTTAACAAATATATCCTGGAGCTAAATTCCTCAGAGGGCTCAATTGTCACTGAGCCTGCTTTTCCTCTTCAATCGCTTTCTGCCTGGCATATTCTTTACGGTCTTCATTCAGAGTGACCAACTCTGAGGAAATAAGCTTACTGCTATGTTCGATTACCTTATCAAGTGCGAGTTTGTAATCTTCATTCGATATCGCACCATTTACGTTCATAATGCAGAGAATAAAGCTGGCATCCCTGAAGTACTGCAGGCCTTGAGTCCTATCAATCAGCATCTGATAGTCTGACATCAAGGTACGAGATAGCTCTGCGGCAACTTTGACGTCCACTTTTTGCCCGGCATCCCCTGCAGCACTCAGTGTCTTATTTACAGACGTAAACAAATCATCAATTGCGTCCGGTGGTGCTTCTGCACACATTTTCCCTTCATGATTTACCACCACGACTCTTCTGTCGGCACGAGTTGCAAACAGGCCTATGATCTTCGTCGGCCCCTTTGCGTACACAGCCAGATGCTCTTCAATGAGCGGAGTTTCATGCTTTGGAGCACACCCCGTCAACGCGACGGCCACCAAAACTGCCATTAATAATCTCATAATTCCTCCTGTAGTTGTGTTCTTTCACCTCCTCGATTCAAACACACAGATCGATATAGAAAAACATATATCATTAATAATAACAGTAAGAAAAAATGCTCTTGAAATCATTTTCTTTTCATATGCTAACAATACACGTAGCAATTAACTTTTCCGTTTTAGCCCCTACACACCCCCTGCAGGAAAAAAACGCCCCGCAACAAGACGTTACGGGGCGTATCAGTACAATCCGCCAGTACCACACTGTGATACTGTTAAATGGCAAAGGTTACTTGCGCAGCATTGCCATCAGCTGTTTCAGGTGCTTGCGTTCTTCAGCAATGCAATTATCAATGTGCTTTCGCTCAGCTTCCGGCACAAAGTCACGCATTTCTGCAAAGAACAGCATTGTGTCTTTTTCAAACTGCATGGCAAGGCGTACAGCCTCATCACGGCCAAGCTGCTCGGCAGGAACAGCGTCCGGGCGGAACAAAGCGTGGCTGTCCAGCAGCGAACGCATGTACATAAGGTAGTCGCTTTCATCTGCCCATGCGGGCAGCTCGACAGGCGCCAGACGCTCTCCCATAGCACTGAAAACAGCACGGTGGGTCATTTCCTCTTCCATCAGCCAGTGGAAAAGCCTGCGGGCTTCTTCATCTTCGGAAGATGCCACAAGGCGACGGTAAAAATCCTCACCGCGGATTTCAATCTCTTCCGCTGCGCGAACGATATCGCCGGCTTTAAAAAGGTCAGCCATGATGCCTCCTTTCAGGGGCTAGAGTTCGTTAGGCAGGTCCTTAAGTTCGGAATACCGGAAAACAGGCCCGTCAACACAGACATACTTTGTGCCGATGTTGCATCGCCCGCACAGCCCTACGCCACATTTCATACGCTTTTCCAGCGTAGTGATGATCTGCTCATCTGCAAAGTTCAACTTTTTAAGCGCCTGCAGAGTAAACTTGATCATAATGGGCGGGCCGCAGGTAACGGCAACGCAGTTCTCGGGTGCGGGGTTCAGATCCAGCAAAACGTTAGGAATCAGGCCTACACGGTGTGTGTCGGACTCTTCCCAGCCTTCCGCAGGTGCATCAACAGTCAGCACCACATCCAGATCATCGCGGCCCATCCACTCTTCCACATCATACTTATAGCTTAAGTCGATGGGAGAGCGGGCACCGTACAGCAGTGTGATTTTACCGTAGTCGGCGCGGTTGTCCAGCATATAGACCAGCAGCGTACGCAGGGGAGCCATACCGATCCCACCCGCTATAAACACCACATCTTTGCCTTTCATTTCATCAACGGGGAACCAGTTACCAAGCGGAGCACGCACACCCACGGTGTCACCGGCTTTCAGCTGGTGAATACGGCTGGTCACTTCACCCACCTTCATCACGCTGAACTGCAGATAGTCCATGCGTGTGGGGGACGAGTTGATAACGAAAGTTGATTCACCCGTACCGAAGATGGAAAGCTGGCCGACCTGACCGGGCATGAAGGAAAACGATTCCATCAGGCTTTCGTCGTTAAAACGGACACGAAAAGTCTTGATGTTGGGTGTTTCCTCCACAACCTCCAAAACAGTTGCCAGAGCTGGCAGGCTGGGGTTGTTATGCATTGGCTTTCTCCTCGGAATCTTCAGAGGCTGCTTTGTAGTCCTGGGCAGCCTGCACAACAGCACGGATATCTACAGATGCGGGGCAGCTTTTGATGCAGCGGCCGCAACCGCAGCAGGCAATCAGCCCTTCATGCAGATCGGGGTAATAAGAGAACTTGTGTCCCATACGGTTACGCAGACGATGCGCCTTGGTAGGACGGGGGTTATGCCCGCTGCCTTCCAGCGTAAAGTCAAACGACATACAGGTATCCCACGAGCGCACGCGTTTGCCCTGCAAACCGGACTGTTCATCCGTCATGTTAAAGCAGTAGCATGTGGGGCACAGGTATGTGCAGGCACCGCAGCTGATGCAGATGGAAGACTGCTCGTTCCAGAAGTCCATGTCGTCAAAACGCTCAAGCAGTTTCTGCGGCGCATCGGAATAGTCATGCGCTTCGCCCAGCTGCTCGAGTGTTTTTTCCGTCACTTTCTGCGCTTCGGAAACACGGGCATCAGAAGCCGCTTCAAAGCGGCCTTCTGCAAGCAAGGCACTGCCCCGCTCGGTTACGCCTTCCGCAACATAGCCACCTTCAACGGGAACCAGCAGCACGTCAGAGCCTTCAGTGTCCGCAGGACCGCTGCCTACACTGTTGCAGAAACAGGTGCTGGCCGCTTTACTGCAGGCAACCGTGACATACATCGTATTTTCACGGCGGCTGGCGTAGTACGGGTCACGCATTTTCTCGCAGTTGTATACACGGTCCAGAATAATCTGACCGCGTGCGCCACACGGACGGCCGCCCACGACAACAGCCTTCTGCTCGGGCAGGGTTTCCTTAACCCGAACCTTCACTCTGTCGAGGTTCTCAGGGTCTTTGTCGTACTTGTAGCGCAAAAGCACTTCGTTCTGAGGAAACACACCTTCCTTGGGCGAACGCACGGGCATCTTGTCCAGCAAAGCCTGACGCCCCTTGGTGTAGGGACGGAAGGTCACCGTACCGCAATCGTCCATAGGAACCAGCACGGCGCACGATTCAGACAGCGTATCAAGCCAAGCGGCCATTTTGTCATGGCTGATGAATTGTTTACTCATTACCAGCCTCGCTCGTTAATGGTCTCTTCCTCTACCTTATAGGTAAGCAGAGGGGGCGTGGCGTCTTTGTCGGTACCACTGCTGTAGTCGAACAGCTCCTTCACCGATTCATTCATGGAACGGCGCAGCAGCATAATCGGAATATCCAGCGGGCAGGCACGTTCGCACTCGCCGCACTCCACGCAGCGTCCGGCCAGATGCATGACGTGAATCATCTGGAACATAAAGTTCTCAGCCGTGTTTGTATCCTGCGACAACCAGTGCGGGTCACGCGATGTGGCGATGCAATGGTCGCGGCAGACACACATGGGGCAGGTGTTGCGGCAGGCGTAACAACGTACACAGCGGCGCATCTGCTCCTGCCAGAACGCAAACCGTTCGGGCAATGACAGCTTTTCAAACTCTTCCAGCGTGGGATGCTTTGCGGGAACTTCGCCGTCTTCAGCACGCGGACCGGCAAAGTGGTCGGCATCAATGGCGTTGTGATGACGGCAAGTGGCACACTTACCACTAGCAACGTCTGCCATGGGGATTTCGGTCTTTTTACCGTCAACGGATACAACAACCTTGTCGCCCGTAAATTCTACGGACTCCATGTAGCCGCTGTCTCCTGCAATGGCTTCTATCTTCTGCAGGCTGACAATGCCGTTGCAGCCGAAGCCGAACATAACCACCCGTTCACGCGGAATCAGGTTTTCCTGAATCAGCTGAATCACGGCGCGGGAATCACAGCCTTTTACAACGATACCTACTTTCTTTTCGTTACCGCCGCCACGCAGCAGACCGGGCAGGTACGTCGCAAGGCTGTGCACGCACAGCGGGTTCAGAACAAGGCGTTCAATGTCCTGTTCTTCACGGATATACAAAGGCCGCATGTGCGCAGAGTCAAAGCCCTGCTCCCAGCCCAGCACCATATCGAGGTCGGGCAGTGCGACACGAATCTGTTCTTTCAGTTCCTGTAGTACGCTCATGAGCGCACCTCCTTCAGGTGGCAGGGGCAGCCCGGTCCGGCCTGCACTGCGCGTTCAATGTCGGCCAGCTCGGCATAGCCGTTACCGCCGCTCATTCTGGGCGCGGGGCCAAGCGCATGAATGCGGTTGGTGAACGTAGTCACCACGTGCTGCCAGCGCTGACCTTCAGAGGCGGAAACCCACGTGTACTCGAACCGCTCGGGATCGATGCCGGTAACAGGCAAAAAGCCCTTGAGCATTTCAAGACGGCGACGCGCATAATAGTTGCCTGCCGCATAGTGACAGTCACGCGGGTGACAGCCGGAAACCAGAACCCCGTCAGCGCCGCTGACCAGAGCACGGGTAATAAACAAAGGATCGATGCGGCCCGAGCAGGGAACACGGATAATGCGCAGGTCAGTAGGCTGTACAAAACGGCCTACACCAGCTGTATCCGCCCCGCCGTAGGAGCACCAGTTGCAAAGAAAGCCTACTATTCGAAGCTCTCGTCCATCAGGGGCGGACATAAGGCATTAACCTCCGCAAGAATCTGGTTGTCGGTAAAGTGCTGCAATTGGATGGCACCGTGCGGGCAGGTAGCGGAACAGATGCCGCAACCCTGACATACGGTTTCCAGCACGTCTGCTTTCACATTGCCGCCGCGGTCTGTGATTTCACGCACAGCACCGAACGGACAGGTCTGGGCACACTTCATACAGCCCACGCAGCGGCTCTGATTAACTTTGGCCACCTGCGGGTCCGACTCGAGCATTTCGCGCGAGAAGAGTGTCAGCACCTTGGAAGCAGCTGCACTACCCTGCCCAACCGATGTGGGAATATCCTTGGCACCCTGACAGGCACCGGCAAGGTACACACCGGCGGTGTTGGTTTCCACGGGCTTCAGCTTGGGATGCGATTCCATAAAGAAACCGTAATGGTCGTAAGAAATACGCAGTTTTTCTGCCAGCTGAGGAGCACCGTTGGCGGCTTCTACACCTACGGCCAGAACAACGAGGTCTGCTTCAACCTCTACCTGCGTTCCGGCAAGCGTATCGGCACCGCGTACCACAAGCTTGTCACCACGGGGGTAAATCATGGAAACACGTCCGCGCACGTACTGAACATCATATTGTTCCTGTGCACGGCGGGTGAATTCATCATAGCCCTTTCCGGGAGCGCGGATGTCCATATAAAAGACATACGAGTTGGAATCCGGAATATGGTCTTTGGTCAGAACAGCCTGTTTCGCGGTGTACATGCAGCAGAAACCGCTGCAGTAAGGTCTGCCAACGGCAGGGTCACGCGAACCGACGCACTGGATAAAGACAACTTCCTTGGGTTCCTTGCCGTCGGAAGGACGTTTGATGTGACCGCCGGTAGGACCGGAGGCGTTCATCAGGCGTTCGTACTGCAGCGACGTGATAACGTCCGCGTACTGCCCGCCGCCATACTGACCGTACACCGTGTAATCGAACAAGTCGTAACCGGTGGCCGCCACAATGGCACCGACCTTTTCTGTCACCACTACTTCTTCCTGCTCAAAATCGATGCAGTTCATGGGGCAGAATTTTTCGCACACGCCGCACTTTTTGCCTTGCAGCTTGCGGCAGTATTCGGGGTCGATGGAGGCTTTCTTCGGAATAGCCTGCGGGAAAGGAATATTGATAGCCGTTGTGGTGGCAATGCCCTCGTTAAAGCGGTCGTAGCTCTTTTTACTGGGGCACTTTTCCATGCACAGACCGCAGCCGGTACACTTTGACCAGTCAACGTAGGTCTTTTTACGGCGTACTTTCACCTCGAAGTTCCCGACATACCCGCTGATTTCAGCCACTTCAGCAGCGGCATACAGGGTGATGTTGGGATGCTGGGCGATATCAACCATCTTGGGACCCAGAATACACGACGAGCAGTCAACGGTGGGGAAGGTTTTGTCCAGCTTGGCCATTTTGCCGCCGATACTGGGCTCACGTTCCACCATGATGACTTCGATACCGGCGTCGGCACAATCCAGAGCAGCCTGAATACCGGCCACACCGCCACCGATGACCAGCGCGCGGCGGGTCACTTCGAAGTGCTTGGGGGTAAGCGGGGTGTTAAAGCGCAGCTTCTCAACCGCCATGCGGATGAGGTCCGATGCTTTAACTGTATTGCTTTTAATATCTTTGCCAATCCACGAAACATGTTCGCGGATGTTGGCCATTTCAAGCATGTAGCGGTTCAGGCCGGCACGTTCCAACGCGCGGCGGAACGTGGGCTCGTGCATGCGGGGCGAACAGGATGCCACAACCACGCCGTCCAGCTTTTGCTCGGCGATGGCGTCTACAATGGCTTCCTGCCCCGGTTCGGAGCAAGCGTACATGGTATCTGTGGAAAAAACCACGTCAGGGAACATCCGTGCCGTCTCCGCAACCGAAGGACAGTCAACGGTGGCGGCGATGTTGCTCCCGCAGTGGCAGACGAAAACGCCTATGCGCATAGTTTCATCTCCTTGGCGCTAGAGCACGCCAGCCGCCCGAAGGCAGGGGTTCGGGTCTACGACCAGCTTGGAAAGGCCCACTTCTTCAGCGTTCAGACCAAAGGCCAGCCCCATCAGCTGGGTAAAGTAAAACACCGGCACAGAGTGACGCGAACCGCGGGATCTGTTTACCTGTCCCTGACGCATATCAAGGTTCATCTGGCACAGGGGGCAGGCTGCAACAACGGCATCGGCTCCGCAATCCGCCGCGGCATCAAGCAGACGACCGGAAAGCTCGGAAACGATATCACGGCGCGGCATACCGAAAGCGGCACCACAGCATTCCACCTTAAGGGGGAAAGGCACCACTTCCGCACCGCAGGCTTCCATCAGTCTGTCCATGGCCATGGGGTGCTCGGCATCGTCAAACTGCATCAGCTCGGGGGGACGGTTCATGATGCAACCGTAATAGCAGGCGACTTTCAGCCCTTTCAGGGGCTTGCGGACACGGGCTGCTACTGCGTCGTTACCCACTTCTTCCGCAATAACCTGCAGAGTGGAACGGGCATCAACGGATGCGCCTGTTTCGATGTCGGCTGCGGCATCACCATCGTGCAGCAAAGCGGACACGTCACGGCGAAAGCCTTCGTCTTCCATCTTGTGCGCGGCGGTACGCAGGTTGGAAAGACAGCTGGGGCAAGGGGTAGTCACCACGCTGTGGCCGGCAGTTGCCGCAATGGCAAGGTTGCGGGCAGAAAGCGCTGCGGAAAGCACATGGTTAACCGTGTGCGCGGGGGTGGACCCGCAGCAGCTCCAGTCGGCAAGCTCTTCAAGCCTGACGCCCAGCGTGCGGAACACAGCCTGTGTGGATTTTTCGTACTCGGCGGAAGTTCCACCGCCGGAGCAACCGGGATAGTAGGCTACACTGGTAAGGCTCATTCATTGCCTCCCTTGCCTGCTTCACGGGCATCCTGCTGCCGCTCGCGGAAACGACGGAAAATAGCCGCCACGTGATCGGCACCTTGGATGGTATGAGGACGGAAACCGATCTTACCCTTCGGAAGAACCGTGGGGGCCAGATCGTAATCTGTCCAGAAGCGGCCGGTCTTTAAAACATAGTTAACCAGCATGCCCATTTCGTACACGCGCCCGTGGCGTTCCACGGAGTCCAGAAACGCATCAGAGAAGGTTTTTACCGCACCTTCCGTCGCGTACCCTGCTTCGCGGGCCATATGACGCAGCACGTCAACCACACGCGCCACATCAATGTTATTGGGGCAACGCGTGGTGCACGACTGACAACTGGCGCACAACCACAGCGAATGACACTGCAACACTTCGTCTCTTCTGCCCATTTGCACCAGACGCATGATCCGGCTGACAGGAATGTCGTACGCAAAGGTATACGGACAACCGGCGGTACAGTTACCACACTGGTAACACGTAGCCAGTTTCTGCCCGCTGCGCTTGGCAACCTCTGCGGCAAATGCGGCATCCCGGGACTGTAAGGATATCACTTCCATAATATTCCCTGGACTTTCCATTTGTATGAACAAAAAACGTCGGCAACGGAGTGCGATGCCGATCCGTCGGACACATTAACAAATATGGATTTACCATCATCCGCCCCGAAAGCCGGACAATAACAGTAAGGGTAATTCTGAAAACAAGAAGTGCTGTTTAAGACAACAGACGAAAGACGGGCATAAGATACCCGAAGGAAAAGATTCCACAGACTGACGACGCAGGCTGCAAATCGCATATGGCAGAACCGTCTGGTCATGCTGGCAATACAGTCACTTACTTTGTTAGGCATTACACACACACCGATAGACACATCGCAGCACCAAAGGCACATGCAATGTTCTGACCGGAACAACCGGTGTTGCCCGCCGAAGTAGGCCTGGCAAGGCGCTTTACAGCACCCTCCTGCAAGCTAGACACATCACGGCAGGTTGAAATTCCGCCCCTTGTCAGCAGGCGTTGCGTACTGACATTTTTGTGCGGATCATTACAACTGGGTTTACCCATACGATAAACACCGCCTTTGAATCAAGCATGATTTTGTATCTGCTGAAACAAAACTGTCGCCATAAAGCGGCCTGAAACGTTCAGGCCCCCTACATACCACCGCAGGGTATATTATCGTAACTACCTACAACCCCACAAACAACAGGTCAACTCTCTCCCCATGTTTTTACACCTCTTCCGGCATGGCGTCCTTTGAATTTTCTTCATCAATTTCCCCGGAACCGGCAGAACCGGCAATCAGCACTCCCACAAGAACCATGGCCACCCCGACATACTGCATGGTCGTCAGCCGTTCATCCAGAAAGATGTAGGCAAATACCATGGTTGAAATGGGAATCATGTTGGCAAACTGGATCACCAGCGCAGCCTTGATGCGGGTAAGAGCATAATTAATAACGAAATACACAAAAAAAGTGATACCGAGACCAAGGTAAACCAAAGCTCCCGCCACTTCCCAGCTCAACAGCGTTTCTACAGGTGGCAGCGGCTGCATGACGGCGGTAGGAAGAAACAGCACGGTAGCCCCGAATACCTGCACCGCGGCAAGGTACATGTAATGATACCGTGTACACAGGTGCTTCACGCTAAGGGCATAGCAAGTGGACGAAAGCACTGCGCAGAAAATAAGCAGATTACCCAGAAGCGGATTACTGGCCTGTTCGCTGGCGGTGGCTAACGCGGAAACCATGATCACCCCGCCCACAGCCAGAACAATACCGGCAAGGCACCTCATGCTTATACGTTCACGGTAAACCAGAAACGCGCCGAGAGCCACGGTCAGCGGAACACAAGCCACAATCATTCCGCCCTGCGAAGCAGACGTATACTGAAGGCCCAGCGTCTCGAAAAGAAACAGCAGGAAAGGTTCGCACAGGGCAAGCAGCAACAGCACTTTCCAGTCGCCCTTACGGTATTGCGGTTTGGGAATTCGCTTCCATAGAAGCAGATACAGTACGGAGGCCAGAAGCACGCGGCCCAGCAGAATATGTTCAAGAGTAAGATACTGCTGAAGCACCTTAAGGATAATAAAGCCGCCGCCCCAGATGATGTGCACAATAGCAAGCGCGGCAAGAGTCATGGAGTAAGACATGTCACGTCTCGTGTATCAAAAAAGGTTGAAGACTCAGGCTGCAGGCAACGGGCCGCCCGTCGGGCTGACATCACGTGCCGCCGCCGTTTTCCCCCATGCGGCCGCCGGAGCAACCGCATGGGGAAGACTTTGGGTATGGTATGCAAGAGACCGGAGTTACAGCCGGAAAGGAGGACAACCGCCTGTAATCCCGGTTACAGGAATTAGAAGGAGATCCACTGCCAGTAGGTAGCGCCTACTACCCACACAGCTACACCCGCGCAGATCATACGGGCAAACATGATCATCACCAGATAGCGCATGCGCACATAGCCGGTGGCGAACATAATAAGAGCCGCTGCCAGTTCGTACGGGAACAGGAACTGGTCAAGGCCGTAGAAGAAGCTGTACAGAAGCGGCTTGATTTCCAGGCCGAGGTTAACTGCAATTTCTGCCAGCGGAATGCTGAGCGAGCTGGCCGCCGCAACAGGTGTCAGAGCAAAGTTAGCCAGAACACCGGTGAAGTATGCCAGCATGGAAGTTGCTGCCAGACTGTTCATGGATTCAAGGTAGGGCACGATCTTTGCGGCCATCAGTGCCGGAATGCCAAGGCTGCCGGCCACGATGCCGATAGCCATACAACCTACGACAAAGAACAGAATGGAAAACTGAACCTGCTCCACATCTTCTTTTTTCAGCAGATTGAACGCAGGGGTAAAGCCAAGCAGCACTACGCCGCAGAAGGCATAGTAACCGGGAATACCGTGAAGGCTTTCGGTAGCAAATGCTGCCAGAGCAAGACCGGTAAGGATAAGGGTCTTGATCTCGTCAGCACTCATCTTACCAATTTTATTCAGCTCTTCCGAAGCATGAGCAAGGCACTGTTCCATGTACTTGCCCAGTTCACGCGAACCGAACACGTGCAGAATACCGATACAGGCAACAGCTACCAGCAGCGAAAAAGCAAGGTTTTCTATAAAGAACGGGAGCCATTCAATGGGGACACCCATTTCTTTAACCATCAGCAGGCCGACAATACCCACGTTGTTGGGCAGGTAGTTGGTTGCCGGAACAGTAGCGCCGAAAAATGCAGCCATAATCAGCGTGGTGGCAGCAACGGAGCCTTTTTTCAGCTTCATGCTTGAACACATGCCTGCGGCGATGGTCATAAACAGAATGGTAACCGTCACAACGTCAGGAATAATGGCACCAATGGCGTAACCGGCCACAATCATGGATATATACAGGCGGATAGGTGTCGTACCTATGCAGGCAATCGCACGGAGCGCAATACGGTTGGACAGCTTCGTGCGCTCCATCAAGGCGCCGACAAGCATACCGCACATAATAACCCACGGGATGGGGGTAGACCAGCCGACAAAGGCCAGATCGGGCGAGGCAATGCCGGTAACAATGTAAGCAATCATCAGCAATACTGCGGTGGCAAACATGGGCATAAGCTCAAGTGCAAACGCAGCGATGGCAAAGATGGTTTCAAACCAGTACAGGCCCAGCTTGGGATTTTCGGGGTTCTGCAGGAAAAAGGCACCGCCACCGGCCACTGCAAAGGCGATCAGCCAGTTGCGCAATGTAATTTTTGATACGGACATGGGTAGACTCCGTTATGAGCGGATGTAGCGTTCGGCAGCCAGAGCTGCAATGGTTCCATCCGCCATGGCGGTGGTAATCTGACGATAGTGCTTGTCGTTGATGTCACCGGCGCTGAATACGCCGGGCACGTTAGTGGCCATATGCTGGTCTGCAACGACATATCCGCCCTTGCTCAGAGTAACCACGTCCTTAAAAAGTTCATTGTTCGGCAGCTGTCCCAGAAATACAAAGACACCGTCAACAGCTACAGTTTCGCGCTCGCCGGTTTCCACATTTTCCAGCACGGCGGCTTTCAGCGTGTCGCCTTCCACTACCAGATCGTGCACGATGGTGCTTTTGCGCGCATCTACTTTGCCTGTACCCAGCAGAGAATCCTGCGTGGACTGAGCTGCAAAGAAGCGGTCCATTTTTTCCACCAGCGTGATGTGCTCAATGCCGATGCCAAGCATGTACAGGCTTTCATCAAAGGCACTGTTGCCACCGCCTACCACCAGAACCCGCTTGCCCTTGTAAGGGCCCCCGTCACAGATGGCGCAGTGATGAACCTGATCGCATTCGGTGGGTACGTCCAGCGGAATGGGTTTACGGCCGGTAGACAGAATAACTGCCTTTGCATTGTACACAACTTCGTCAGTTTCAACGACCTTTACGTCGCCTTCAAGGGAAACAGACTCGATATCGCAGACTTCTTCCACTTCCACATCAAGGCTGTCTACATGCTCACGCATTTTCTGCATCAGTTCCATGCCGTGAATGGTGGTATAAGAAGGAAAATTCTCAACAGTATAGGTAGAATTCACCAGTCCGCCGGTAACGCTTTCTTCCAGCAATACCGCAGACAGGTTTGCCCGTGCCGCATAGATAGCTGCGGTCATACCCGCGGGACCGCCCCCCAGAATGACAACGTCTACGTTTTTTTGCTCTTTCATTTGCGTATCTCTTTATAACTATGCCCGCCGCCTTCCCCATGAGGCAAAGCGGGCAGTTGATCATAAACAGCTGACTAGGCCGCTGCGAAAAACGCCTTCATTTCTTTGGGGTTCATCAGGCCGGCCTTGCGGGCGACCACTGCCCCGCCCTTCACCACAAAAATGGTAGGAGCACGTTCTGCTTCCAGCTTTGCCGTGGTTTCGGGGTTTTCTTCGCTGTCCACGTTGAACAGAGCAACTTCAGGATTCTTGGCAGAAAACTTTTCCAGAACCTTTTCCATGTTCTTGCAGTGCGGGCACTGCTTTTTGAAAAAGATCACCACACCGGATTCGGTAGCGGCTACAGTAGAGTCAAAGTTTGCGTCAATAAGTTCGGTAAACATGAGTCACCTCGTATAAAGAAATGAAACCCGCCGCCGGAAGCCGGCCCTGCCGGAACTTCCGGCGGCGGAATAACGGTTTTATATGAATTAAGTGGTACGCAGTTCGCCGATAACCAGCTTCAGCCGCTGCAGCAGTTCTTCTGCCACTTCAGGCTTTTCAGCTGCGATGTTCTTCAGCTGGAAGGGGTCGGTACGACGGTCGTACAGTTCGTTATGCTCCGGCATCTGAACCTTTGCGCCTGCAGTGCAGGTCCACATTTCTTCAGACATTTCCTTGTCAGCGCCTTCCACGCAGTCTGCGCGGTTCTTTTCTTCTTCGCTGACCAGCCAATGCACGTAGCTGTAGTCTTCAGTGATGATGGACCAGGACATGCCGTAGTAACCGGCGATGGCATAATCACGAACGGAATCCACTTCGCCCTGCATAAGCGGCACAAGGCTTTCGCCCTGCATGCTTTCAGCGCCGAAGGTGTTCATGCCGTGGTCAGACACGCCGTCTTCAGTGTCGGCAAGCCCCATCACATCCATGATGGTGGCGGTCACGTCTACGTTCTGCACAAAGGAGGAAATGCGCTTGCCGCCTTCCACGCCGGGAATGTGCATCATCAGGGGCACGTGAACCAATTCTTCGTAAGGCCACGGGCGAGACTTACGCATAATGCCGTGACCGTGTTCGCCTTCACCCATGGGCTGGCCGTGGTCAGACATGATGACAACCATGGTTTCGTCCATCAGGCCCTGCTCGCGCAGAGAGTCAAGAATGCGACCTACCCACTTGTCCACCATGGTGACCTTTTCCATGTACAAGGCACGGACGTGTTCGCATTCACGCTCGGAAATACGGCCTTCTACGGGGGTCCAGGGGGCAAGCAAAATGGGGTTGCCTTCATAGTCAGGGTCGTACGGGCAAGGCGTACCTTCCCATACTGATGGCGGATCCCAAGGCTCATGAGGATCAAATGAGTCTACCCACAGGAAGAAAGGACGACTCTTGTCGCGGCGTTCGCGCAGCCAGTAGTCGGTGCGGTTCATAACCTTGGCAACGTAACTGTCAGAGTCGCTGCGACGGTGCTGCATCTGACGGAGGAAGCAGCCGATTTCGTCCAGCAGTTGCTTGCTGTCATCGTCAATCAGATTACCGTCTTTATCCCATACCATGGTGGGTGACGTAAAATCTTCAGGCTTCAATGCAGGGTCAAGCGGCAGATCGGCAAAAGTGGTGTGGTCCAGCTCCTGACCGGGGCAGAAGTCCACGTAGTCGAAACCACGGGAGTAACCGAATTTGGCAAGACGCATAGGAGCGGTGTCGTAAATGAGAGCAGTCTGCATGTTTCTGCCCCACAGAATGTCGGTGATAGTGGTATCATCACCGGAAAGGGGCTTCCAGCCGCCGTAAGGCAACGTAAAACGGCCGGTCATCAGAGCTCGGCGTACCGGAATGGTAGGCAGGCCTTCGCTGTATGCGTTTTCAAAAAGAACAGACTGGCGGGCAAACCTGTCAAGATTCTGAGTCTTTACAGTTTCGTTGCCGTAGCACCCGAGATAGTTGAACTGCAGGGTGTCCAGCATGATCATAACAACGTTTTTAATTTTGCTGCGATCAATAGTCATGGAAATCCTCTACTTGCTTGTTTGTGATAAACCTCACCTGCCCAGTGGCGTGCATGGTGCTGTGCCGTGGCAGCGAGTGGCTAATTCGCAATGTGATGTTTTTCACATATCAACGAGCAGAGAATTTAATTCTGTCTCACATGAGACAAAAAGCAATAAAATTTGCATTCCTTTTTTGCCAGCAATATCGGCACAAAAGGATACACAAACAGTAAAAACAACGGGTTGCACGGCAAAAACCGTACAACCCGCTTGCAATAACAACAGGAAAAAATCAGAGTAAAACGCTCAATCGCTCATGTGCCTATATGAACAAGCCCTGTCAGACAACCCTTCCGGCTGAAAGATTTCAAGCGTTTTTTTAGAAAATTTGCCGATGATTCCTTGCTCCCGCAACGAATGCACCACGCGACACAGCGAGCTGCGATGGATACCCAGCATGGCTGCGGCATCCCCCTGCGACAAGCCGGGGTTCAGAACGCGTTTTTTACCTTGCTTTCTCCACAGCTGGTACAACCAGCGACACACCCTGCCATCAACCTCTACCAGGCCGGAATCAAACAGCTGGGCAAAAAAAGCTCCTGCCTTGAGGCCTAATGAATGGACAAGGCTTTTAATAAGATGCGGATGGGTGCGGTAGAAGTCATCGTCTTCCAGCAAAGACATGGGAAAGCGGGCAACCTCACACTCTTCCAAGGTTCTCAGGCTATGCTGATGCAGATCTGACAGGTGCAAGTGCGCAATTTCACCAAACAGCGTGCCCGCACCGATAATCATGACAACCCGCTCGTGCCCGTCTTCCGCAAGGCAAGAAACCTTCAGCGAGCCACTCACAAGCAGGTAGAAATCAGAAGGACTGATACTGGTAAGTTCGTACCCTTTGGGCAGCTTTGACAGAACGGAGCGATCCAGAATTTCCATCCACTCTTTATTTGCCCCTTCAATGGCAAACAAGGCTTCTCTGTCCTGTATATTGTCGGGTTTCGCTTGATTCATATCAGTCTCCAGCACGGCATAAATCGTTACAGAACTGCACAACTAGCTATCAGGCTGCAAAGTGTAAAGCGAACAAGCATGTCCGGCAACAGGATATAAAAAAGGCACCGGACAATCCGGTGCCTTCTGGTATTAGCAAAGCTTCGTTTAACAAGCTTTTCTTAATTCAAGGCTGTTCTGCGCCTGAAGACCCAGAGAATACCCAGCCCCGCTGCCAGCAAAATCATGGTCGCAGGCTCGGGGGTAGGAGTCGGATTTACTACCGGCCCGGTACCTACATTGATAAGCGAAGCGTCCACACCTTGTGTAAAGTCGTAGTAGTTATCCCCGAAATCCACGTCATCCAATGAGTACTCCACAGAACCACCGGCAAGTGACGCATACAGATTGCTGAGGAATGTCGAATCATTGCTGTAGAAAAATCCAGTATTGAATGTCTGATTACCGAAACCGTATTCAGAAGTACCAAGGCTTACTCCGAGTCCGTCTGTGGTTTGGGTAAGAACATCACTGAAATCCTGCATGGCAAAGCCGTTAAGCAGGAAGTTGTTGTCCTGATAATCAAACTCTCCGGCAGCAGTGTCACCATCCCAGAGGGAAACACGTACAGCCACTTCCGACAGCCCCCCGCCCAGAGCATCAACCACAGCGGAACTGAAACCCGTCTGAGTTCCGATGACTTGAGGGTTACCCGCAGCATAGCCGATGTACAGGCCGGATGCAGCCAGCTGAGCAACAACACGGTTATCATTCAGACCGACAAGATCAATAACAATACCACCCACTTCAGACACTGAACCAGGCAACGTCCCCTTGGACGTAAGTGAATTCATAGTGAATACGGAAGCTGAAGCAAAAGCAGGCATACACACTAAGATAAATGCAATGACGATAATATTAAGATGTCTCATAAGAACCCTCCAATTCCTTCTTCTTAGCAATACTGATGCCATTACAGTTACGCCTTGTAATGTTTTGCAATTAATTCTAACACAATCTAACGTGATCTAATGCTATGTAAATTGATCCGACACTCAATGATGCATTTTTTGTAATTCTTTACACGGCAGAAAGGCATAAGACCGCACCAGCAGCGCAGGAGGGGGATCAGCTTCGTCTTTTTGCGGGACTATAATTGAACAAGCCCCTCTCCGGTTGCATAGTGACAATAGTTTGCTATAAAGAATGGACAATCAGAATCCCAATTTTTCAAAAGGGTGGTACTCAATGTCTCTTTTTTCCTCCAGCAAGCTCGGCTCGGGCAACCGAACCGGCACCCTTGCGGGTTCTTCTGCCGGCGTAACCGGAGGCCTCGCCAGCGGCATTACAGCGGGAAGGTTACCCACAAGCCAGCTAGGACTGCGGAAAACAGCCAAAATTTCTGATGCGGAATTCGAAAAACTTGCTGACTTTATCTACAGCAAAACCGGCATCAGCATCTCAATCAAGCGCAAGTACCTGCTTGAAAACAGGCTGGGAACCAGACTGAACGAGCTGGGCCTGAAGACATTCAAAGAATACTATGACTACCTGCAGCTTGATAAAAACCGTGCGCAGGAAATGGAAGTCATCTGCGAAAAAGTGACAACCAACGAAACCAGCTTTTACCGCGATGTCCGCCAACTGGGTATTTTTCAAAACGAAATCCTTAAGGAAGCTTTGAAAAAACAGGAAGATCTCGGACACAAAGAGCTGTTCATATGGTCTGCCGGCTGTTCTTCCGGCGAAGAGCCGTACACGCTTGCCATCATGCTGCACGAAACGCTGGGCATGTCCATCATCGGATGGAACATACGCATTACTGCCAATGATCTGTCACCGGCCATGCTGCGCCTTGCACGGGCAGGAGTCTATACCGACTATGCCCTGCGCACTACGCCGAAAGGCATCATCGCCAAGTACTTCGACAAGGTAGATGCGGGATACAAAGTAAAACCCCGCGTGCAAAAGCTGGTTCAATTCGGGCCGGTCAACCTCAGCGATCCTGCCTCGACTCGCAGGGTGCCCCGTTCGCATATCGTTTTTTGTCGCAATGTTATCATCTACTTTGATGACGCCATGAAAAAGAAGGCCATCACAGCTTTCTATGACAACCTGCTGCCCGGTGGACATTTATTCCTCGGGCACTCGGAAAGTATTCATAAGCTTTCCACAGCGTTCAGGCCTGTGCCCAAGCCCGGCGCCATTTGCTACAAAAAGGAAGAATAGCCGCCTATTGCGGCAAGACAGAAGCGATACGGGGACAAGCAGAAGCTAGATCCCGCACCGATTGTAACCAATCCCCGCCACGGAGGGACGGCATGAGCCAAAACGCATTAAGCGAACACATGGCCCTGAGCGAGGACTATGTAAGAAATTTCTTCACGTATGCCGATCCGGACAACGAAGCAATGCTCCAACTGTACCGGATTGCAGTATATCGCACAGCACAGGCTCTATCTGCAGGCTGGATGATGCCTGACGAAGGTGCGCGTACTGCCAGAAACCTTGAATACCTTAAAGATAATTTCGAACCGGGTCAGACATCCGTACAGGAGATCGTCACCAGCGAAACCCAGCTGGCG
This sequence comes from Oleidesulfovibrio sp., assembly GCF_047973035.1. Lineage (NCBI taxonomy): Bacteria > Pseudomonadati > Thermodesulfobacteriota > Desulfovibrionia > Desulfovibrionales > Desulfovibrionaceae > Oleidesulfovibrio > Oleidesulfovibrio sp. The sequence goes on along the minus strand of NZ_JBKEBF010000044.1, from coordinate 17,460 downwards.
TCATTCCCTGACATATATTTCCGTATCCGCAAGGTACTGGATTCACCTACCAGCTCGGCTGATGATATCAGTAAAGAAATCAGTAACGATCTCGGGCTGACCGCCAAACTGCTCAAACTGGTCAACAGCCCCTTCTACGGCCTTGCGCACACGGTGGAAGATGTCAGCCACGCAATTGCCATTGTTGGTGTGGAGGAAGTTTCCACCCTTGCGCTGGGTATGTCCGCCATCAACGTTTTCAAAGATATTCCTCCGGAACTCATCGACATGAAAGCGTTCTGGAAGCACTCTGTCAGTTGCGGTGTTTTTGCCAAGCTGATTGCTTCAAAAGTAGAAGGCATGAAAGCTGACAAATTCTTCACAGCAGGCTTGCTGCACGACGTAGGCCGCCTTATTATTTTTAAGAAAATGCCTTACGCATCTGTGCAGCTGCTGCTTTATTCACGCGAAAATCAGCTGCCCATTGTGGAAAGCGAAGAAGATCATCTCGGCTTTGAGCATACCGAAGTGGCTAAGCAGCTGCTTACCGCGTGGAAGTTCCCTGCTGCCATGGTAGACTGCCTTGCGCATCACCATTCGCCCGCGCAGGCCGAAGATCAGCTGGCCGCTTCAATTCTTCAGCTTGCCGACAACATGGCAAACGCTATGGAAATTTCATCCGGCGGCATGTACCTGCTGCCCGGCATGGACAATGGCGCATGGGAGCGCATTCCGCTAAAACCGGAACAACTGGTCGAAATTGTCGGCCTCTTCGATACTCACATCGAAGAACTGTTTAAAGCCATTCTCTAATCTGACTCAAAGGGCGGACAGGCTGTGCGGCCTGTTCCGCCCGTAATGCAAAGCAGTATTCAACACGGGCGGACGGACGACCTACTTGACACTACGCCCCAGTTCTGGGAATCACTCGCCATGAGCAATAAATACGATGTCCGCTTCATTAATCCTTTTCTCAGTGCAGTCATTGATGTTCTGGGCACCATGGCCATGGTTCAGGCCACACCGGCTAAACCATACATCAACACCAAACGTGTTGCCGTGGGGGATGTAACGGGGCTGATCGGCATCAGCGGTCACGCTACCGGCGTTATTTCCCTGACACTGGAAGAAAAATGTATTCTTAATATCGTCAGCAATATGCTGGGCGAAGAATACTCACGCATCAATGATGACATCGCAGATGCCGTAGGTGAATTAACCAACATGATCGCAGGTCAGGCCCGCGCACACCTTGCCAACGAAGGGCTTAAATTTCAGGCTTCCACCCCCACTGTCGTGATAGGCAAGAACCACACACTCAGCCACGTCAGCAAAGAGCCGATTCTCGCTATTCCTTTCACCACCCCCAGTGGCGCACTAGTTGTCGAAATTTCCATAGGTGAAATTGAAGAGTAGTCATGACTATCCTTTCTGTTGATCAGAATCTTTGTATCGGCTGCGAAGAATGCGTTCGCGACTGCCGCATGAATATTATCCGCATGGAACAGGAAGTGCCCGCCATCGCAGCCAGACGCGAAAAATACTGTATCAAGTGTTTCCACTGTCTAGCAGTCTGCAAGCCGGGAGCTCTTTCCATTCATGGTGTCTCGCCAGAGCAATGCACCCCCGTAAAAGGACGCTTCCCTGCTCTTGATGCCATGGAAATACTCGTGAAGGGACGACGATCCGTACGCAGCTTTTCACAAAAACAAGTCGATAAAGATCTGATCCACCGCCTTATCCATGCAGCTTCACATGCGCCGACAGGCAAAAACAACAGAGGCCTGCTGTTTACTGTTGTTGATGATGCGGACACCATGCGCACATTGCGTACAGAAGTAATGGAAGGCATCCGTGAGACACTGCGGCAAGGTTCATCGCATCCGGAGGCAGCTTTTTTTGAAGCAGCTCTTGCCCGTTGGGACGATGGTCAGGACATTATCTTCCGCGGTGCTCCGCACCTTTTGTGGGTTACGGCTCCTGCCACAAACACCACGGCGCATGTTGACCCTTATATTGCGCTCAGTACGTTTGAACTGCTTGCCAACAGTGCCGGTCTGGGCACGTTATGGTGCGGCTTTGCAAAGTGGGCCATGGCCGATATGGTCCCGCAAGTGGCAAAACGCATGAACATTCCTGAAGATCACCATACAGGATACGTAATGATGTTCGGCAAGCCCGCTATCCGCTTTCACCGGACAGTGGAACACGGACCGGCTACCATCAACTCCGTCCGGCTTTAACCCGTTTACAGCATTACCGGCCGGTGGTTGTACCACCTGCCTACTCCCAAAAAGTGTCCGTTTCGTGCCCCAGACGTAACACTCTACGTTTTTAGAAAATCACAGCAGTACGCCGCAAAAAGCACCACTGCCACACTTGCAAATGAAAGTCGCATGAGTATATCGTGTACAGTTCATTGCACGTTATTTTACTACATACGCACAAACAGCATGCAACTCAGCACATATTTACAACATATTACCTGCAGCATAACACTAGTATTGATGCTGGCATCGCTCTGTGCAGCTGGAATGCCTGTTCCGCAACAGACGCTGGTAACAGGCGCCACGGTGACTCCGCCATGGTTTATGGATGAAACGCCATTAGCTACAGACGGTTACTGTAAAGCTGTTTTCAAAGAAGCATTCAGCAGATTGGACATGCTCTTTGTTGCCATTCCCATGAGCAAGCCCAGAATAGACCAGTCGCTTACGTCCGGTAAGATTGAAGGAGTGCTCTGCTCGTCACCCAAGTGGTACCAGAACAACCAGCTTCCCATGGCAGCAACACTGCCGATCGCATCAGCATCCAACGTCATTCTGATGAACAAAGCAAATGCCGCTGCCATTTCTTCGCCTGACGAGTTGTCAGGTAAGACCATCGCGACTATCATCGGCTTTCAATATAATGACAGCTACCAAGATATCTTTAAGCATACGGATCTTAGAAGAAAGGATGTCACAACCGGAACCAGCGCACTTCAGATGTTGCTGGCCGGCAGAGTGGATGCCGTCATTCTGGACCGCAGTGAAGCCAAGTGGCTGCTGGAAAGAGAATTTGCAGGAGCACCGGTAGAAGAAGTTTACGCGTTCTCTGAAAGCACAGACATCGGCCTTTTGCTGTTTGGCGGCAAACAGCGCCTTATTCCGCTCATCAACAATGCATTAAAAGAAATGCAGCGTGATGGCACATTGGAACACCTGAAAGCGAGCTACTTCAACCCGCCGGTCGAACATTAAAATAAGTACGAAGAAGGTAGGGACAGCGGCACTGGTCCAACAAGGCCCTGACAGCCACACCATATTAAGAGTGTGCGTGCGGTTCTTCGCCATGCGGATGAGCATGTGCATGATGATGCGGAACCAGCTCGGCATCCTGAACCAGTTTCCCCTCTCGGAGTGTGAGAAATTCCGAAGTCGTATGATGTAAGAAATCCCAATCGTGCGAAATTACGATTAAAGCGACGTCCAATTCATTCAGAATATTGATGATATGAAGACGCGTAGCCGGATCAAGTCCGTTTGTAGGTTCATCCAGCAATAATGCTTCCGGCTTCATGGCAAGCACTGCGGCAAGTGATACAAGTTTTTTCTCACCGCCGGACAAGCGATGAGTCAACCTACTTTCAAAGCCCGCCAGCCCCAATGCTTCTAACGTTTCTACCGCACGTTGCCGTGCCTTATCGGGCGGCATCCCCAGATTAAGCGGGCCAAAAGCCACATCTTCCAACACAGTCGGGCTGAAAAGCTGATCGTCCGCATTCTGCAGCAACAGCCCTATCCGGCTGCGTACGGCACGAAATTCTTTTTCAGTGCGCACCGGCTGCCCTTTAAAAAGCACCTGCCCCGCCTGCGGTGCCAGCAATCCCATAACTACATGCAAAAAAGTTGTTTTTCCGGAACCGTTAGGCCCATACAGGCCAAGCCGCGCATGGCGTTTTAGGCAAAAATCCACACCGTCCAGTACATCCTTGCCACACAACGGATATCGATACCGGATGCCTTGCAATTCAAGCAGTGTCTCACCCAAAATTCAATCCTCCCGCAAATTCCACATACACCATAATTCCGGCAACCAGCAGTGCCGCCCCCGAAAAAATACCGTCTGCCGCATGCATCCGAAGTGAGCACAGCGAATGAAAGTTGCCGTTAAAACCGCGGAGCAGCATTGCCTGATATACTCGTTGCGATCTGTCGAGACTGCGTAAAATCACCATCCCCAGCATGTTAGCAACTGTCCGGTAAGTATGCATCCCCGTATCGGGCACAAAACCGCGCAGGCGGGCTGCGGTGCGCAGGCGTTCATATTCCTGCACCAGCACATGCACGTACCTGTAGGTAAACAGAAAAAGAAAGACGAGCTTGCGTGGGATACGCAGGCGGCACAGCGCATGTCCCAGAGCCGCAGCATTAGAAGTAGCCACCAGAGATATGAACAACAATACAATGGCATTTGATTTCAAAGTGACCATAAACGCCATTTGTATGCCCTGCCGCGATACGGGCAGGCCAGCCACCATTGATACCGTCTCACCGGGATAGGTAAAAGGAAGCACCGCCCACAAAAAAAGCACAAAAAGATTTACTGCCAACAGCCTGCGCAGCAACGGTCCCACGGGCAAGCGCGCCGCAACGGTAAGAACACCCCCCAATAGCAAGGCACCGGCAGCCACTTGTATCTGCACACATACAGCGACGATGCACGAAAGAAAAAAGGCAGCCACACTTTTCACACGCGGGTCGAGCCTGTGAAGAATGCTGCTGCCAGTGCTGAACGGTTCGTCAAACATATAGCGTGCTAACTCTTACGACTTTTCAGATATGCTGCAATGCCGAACAAGCCGACAAAATAGCCGAGGCCGCCCATAACTTCTGCCAGTCCCGGGCCGGATTGCTGCTCTTCAAGAAGCATTTCACGTACCGGAGCAATCTTACGTTCAACAACTTCCTCAACAATGCGCCGCATTGCAGCTTCATCCATTGAAATACCCGCATCAGAAACACTTTGCCCTGCAGGTTCTTCAGAATAAGGCTGCATTGTCGAAGTCGATGTGTCATCTGCATCCGCTGCGGCAGGAGCGTATTCTTTCGCCTCCACAATCCAGCTGTCCTGATGACCTTCACCTGCAATCAGGGTAATCCGCAGGTCTGCCCGTTCAGCCTTTGCCGATTCTGGCACATTGAACACAAAAAAGCCCAGATCATCCGTCTCGCCGCGTAAAAATTCGTCCCCGTCCGCCTTATCGGCAACAATCACAGTACCGCCTTTAACAGGCCTCGATTTGCTATACCCGCCCTGTACAGTGATTATGTCACCTTCCGCGTAGGCAAATACGTTTATCCTGTGGGCAGATGCCGCTGATGCCCAGCCCAAAATCATCAGCACGGCGATGCCCGCTGCAATTCTGCCGGAAAAACCGAATCTCATACCTGCTCCTTTTTCCGAGCTCTGTTACTGCCCGCGTAATGCCCCGTGCAGAATCTCAGGGCGCGAACGGGCCAGAAATGATACTGTAAGTGCAGTAATAATACCTTCGATAAGCATGACAGGCAGATGTGCTATTACAATAAGCTTTGCCGCCTGTAAGAAGCCCTCATCCGAAAAGGCCAGACAACCTGCCGTAAACAGTCCGGCCAGCAACACGCCAAATGCGCCGCAGCAGAAAGCACCGACAGTGCGTAACCGCCCTTCGCGCCGCATCAGAGGCGAAAAAACTGCAAAGCAGATAACAGCAGCAGATGCCATGGTAGCCGTATTCACGCCCAGAATGGTCAGTCCGCCGTACTGAAAAAGCACAGCCTGCAGCAGCAATGCCGTAAAAATAGCCGGAAAAGCGGCCCACCCGAGCACTGCGCCCAACAGGCCGTTTAAAATAAGATGCGCGCTGACAGGGCCGACAGGAATATGGATAAGCGACCCTACAAAAAAAGCGGCAGAGAGCAAAGCAACCGTCATCAGGCGATCATAGTCCACCTTACGCAGACCGATTGCTATGCCTGCAGCCGCCACAGCGGCACCGCCCAGAAGGACAGGCGCTGACAACACCCCTTCAGAAATATGCATTCATCCTGCCTTTGCTTGCATCAGACGCCTGCCACGCCTGCGGTAAAAATTCAAAGTCAGAAAAAATGCGGCGACCAGCGTCTGGCAGCCGCACTCAACTTGGTGCATAGCCTTATTTTTTCATCGGTTCAAGAAACTCGGTCCACAAAACTGCTCCGAGTTCAAGGTCTTTCTGCTCACCGTTATGGTCAATCTTTTCCGGCGCAGTATTAAGGGCTGCAAAGCCCCACCAGCCGCCCCACGGTACAGCATAGGTAAATACGCCGTTATCATCGGCAACAACAGCTTGTGTTACATAGTATTCATTAGGAATCGCGTACTTGTTATCCTTGTTATAGTATTCCACTTCTACAACAGCACCGGCAACAGGCTTGCCGTCCATCAGCACGCGGCCCTGAAAAATGTTTCCGGCATAGTTGCCGAAAGGACGTGTAAGGGGAACAATCTCGGTACGAAGCCCTACCGGTTCCTCCCAGCCTTCTTCTTCGCCAAAGCTGGCAACATACGCTTTGGTCAGATGCTGGATATAGCAATCTTCTGCGGGTTCCCAATAAAGCTGAGGTACCACGTAAAATTGTGAAACACCGGGGCGTTTGATGCTGTAATCAATACGCCATGCCTTGTGTTCCATCACAGTAGCGGCCTGCAACGTTTCAGAAAGGTCGGTCTTTTCCCCGTCAGTCACCACAGCAACTTCCAGAGGCTTGACCATTTCCATGCCTACCATTTCCATAGGGTGTGAAAATGAAATCTGCAGGCTCAGATTACGCTGATTTTTTTCAACCGCCATAGAGGTGGAAGGAATAACCATGCCGAAATGGGCAAAAGCCATTCCGGCAGAGGTAATAAGCAGACAAAGCACAACAAGTGACTTAAACATCAGGTTGTTGAAGCTCGCTTTCGCCCGACAGGAACTCAGAGACAGTATACCGTTGATCACAATCCACTCCTCCGTTTATGCCTGCAACACCCCATATGTATTCTGCCCGGTGCCCGCAGACAATATTAATGACACAATCTTGAATCTCAAGTGCTACTAAAAATGACATTAGTAACACTAGCCAGGACACTACTTCTCACAAGTATTACTGTCAACCGGGGTAAGCTTTTTTCATATACCATAACGGTATGTTGCCCCAACGCCCCGGAAGAATGATGGTGCCAGCTCAGATTAAGCCAGTCCCCCTGCTCCTACTGTCAAGCAAAAAAACAGGGGCGCCACAAGGCGCCCCGTCTGAAAAAACAATCTGAATGACAATTATGCCGGCAAGGAAGCAGACAACGCCAGCCATGCAGAGTAAGCAAGATACGCAACCAGCAAAGCCGAACCTTCAAGTCTGTTAATCCGCCCTGCACGGTGTACGGGGTAGCCCATTACAAAAAGGGCTACGGTGAAGCCGCCCATTACCAGCAAATCACGGCTTAACGCGGCAGGGTCAACCTGCATCGGCGACACGACACCGGCAATACCGACTACCGCAAGGGTATTAAACAGGTTGGAACCCACAACGTTGCCCAGAGCGATATCATGCTCTCCGCGACGTGCAGCAGCCAGTGAAGAGGCAAGTTCCGGCAGCGATGTACCGATAGCTACAATGGTCAGGCCGATCACAAGTTCACTTAGCCCCAGCGAAACCGCAACCTGCACGGCACCCCATACCAGCATCCGCGAACTGACAATAAGAAGGGCCAGCCCTAAAAGTGTCCAGAAAAGACCGGCCTTAAAGGACAGCCCCTGTTCCTCAACCTGCTGTTCCATTTCCTCACCGAAAGCGTCTTTGGAAGAGCGCATCCCCTGATAAATGGACCAGCCCACCAGCACGGCAAAGACCACCAGCAACATGGCGGCATCTGTTCTGGTCAGACTGCCATCCCACAAAATAACGCCGGTCATCAACGTCACACCTATAAGGATAGGCAGCTCTTTGCGCAGCACCTGCGAACTGACCATAATAGGCCCGAGCACAGCAGTAGCCCCGAGTATAAGGCCGATATTGGTTATATTTGAGCCATATGCGTTGCCTAGTGCGATTCCCGGCGTTCCATCAAGCGCAGCCATAAGAGACACCAGCATCTCAGGTACAGAAGTGCCGAAACCGACAACAACCATACCAATAAGCAGTGGCGGCATGCCAAAGTGCCTCGCAGTAGCAGATGAGCCCAGAACAAACCTGTCTGCACTGTAAACCAACAACAATAGACCAGCGATAATTGAAACAATGGGAAGCGTCATCGTCATCCTCGGCGGCATCTGCCGCTGCAAATAAATTTTCCGGAACCGCCGGTACGGCGGAAACACGCAGGTGCCCGCCCGCATGTTTCCGAGGCGTTCAGGCATTACAGCTCCCTAGTGACGCCTTGCTGCCTCATACAGTGTTGCTTGTAAGTATGACATACCTGCATGGCAAGATACCAACTCAAAAAAGCAGTACAAAAAAGCCTCTTACTGAAGACGGAAACTTTGCAACTGCTTCCGTCTGAGAGGTCTTGCTTACAGAAGAAGCCCCCTTCCCCCGAAGGCCTCAAGCCTGCCCTGCCGGCAGGGCACAAAAGGCAATCTCTCAAAAAGAATACAGCCCGATTGAAACATCAACCTTGCCAAGAAGCATTACAGGCGACATTATAGCCATCTTTCATACATAGTATTTTTAAGGAGCCTTATATGTCTTCTGTGCAACAAATTGTCGATCTTACCAGTGACCTTATCAGATTTCCTTCCATGCATAGCAGACCGGAAGAAATTCACCGTTGTGCCGACTTTATTATGGCGTGGTGTGCCCGAAACGGCATCCATGCCGAGCGCATCAATCACAACGGTACTCCCTCCATCATGGTTTTACCGGAAAAAGGAAAAACCAAACTGCTTCTTATGGCCCATATTGATGTTGTTGACGCAGAAGAAGAGATGTTTGTTCCACGGGTGGAAAATGACCGACTGTACGGCAGAGGCGCCAACGATGATAAGTATGCTGTTGCGCTGGGCCTGATTCTTTTTAAAGAACGCTTTGATGCCATCCGTGCAAAAGGTGGCAATCAGGCAGACATGGCTCTCGGACTGCTTATCACCGGTGACGAAGAAGTGGGCGGCGGCAATGGTGCAGCGATTGCACTGCGGATGGTTAAAGCAGACTATGTTGTGGCACTTGACGGCGGCGACCCCGGACGTGTCATTACCAAGGAAAAGGGCATCATTGACCTGAAACTTACCTGCCACGGACAGGCTGCCCATGGAGCGCGCCCATGGAACGGTACAAATGCCATTGAAGTACTCATCAATGATTACGCAAAAATCAAAGCTCTCTTTACGGAAGAGAATGATGAACATTGGCATAGAACTATTAACTTCGGCAAAATACAGGCTGGAGAATCTACTAATAAAGTACCTGACATTGCTGAAGGCTGGTTTAACATCAGATATACAGAGAATGACGATAAAGATGCGCTTATTGACAAAATACGTAAAACGGCTTCCGGCGATGTTACCGTCATACGAACTGTTCCGGTCTTTTTGTCTGATCCGCACCCGCATACAGACCGCCTGTTGCAGATAGCAGGCGCAGTTACCGATAAAGAGCACGGCGCAAGTGATGCGCGCTATCTGGGCGAAAACGGCCTTGTAGGTGTAGTGTGGGGCGCTGAAGGATTCGGCACACTGCACTCAAAAGATGAGTGTCTGCATATTCCAAGCGTGCAAAAGCTCCATGAAACACTGTCTGCACTCACCAGAGAGATGGAAGACGCCTGATAGATTGAGTGGTCATACAACAAGCAAGAACGCCATACTTTCCTCTCTCACATTTTTGTGATACGATGCTTAAGATGACGCGCGCCCTGCTGTCTTAAATGCATGTGCTGCAAAACATGCAGCACATGCAAGACAGTGGGGTGCTTTACGCCATACACCACCATCTTTACCGGGAGGCTTGCATGTTGAAAAAACTCTTGCTGCTGATGCTGGCTGCAGTCACTCTGACAGCCTACACGCTGAACGCCCAGCCCGCCGAGGCTGCACCAAAAAAAGGCGGAACACTGGTCTTTGCCCGCGGTGCAGACAGCCCCGGCCTTGACCCCGCGTACGAAACCGACGGCAACTCATTTATGGTGTGCGACAACATCTATGATGCGCTTGTCGGCTTCGAGCCCGAATCCACGGCCCTTACCCCTTCTCTTGCCACTTCCTGGGATATCTCCGAAGATGGCATGACCTACACCTTCCATCTGCGTGAAGGCGTCAGCTTCCATGACGGCACCCCCTTTGATGCCGATGCGGTTGTGTTCTCGCATGGCCGTCAGATGAAAGACAAAACCAGAGCAAAATTTTTCCAGAAACAGTGGGACTGGCCTGTAAATGCGCCCGCTCCCGAATACTGGCTTTCCATGGAAATGGACGACATCATCGAGTCCATTGAGGCAACCGACGCCTACACAGTAGTGTACAAGCTCAAACGCCCCGAGGCTCCCTTCATCGCCAACATGGCCATGGACTTTGCCGACATCGTCAGCCCCACCGCAGTGCTGAAGCACGGTGCAGATTACATTACCAATCCCGTAGGTACCGGCCCGTTCAAAATAACCTCATGGCAGAAGAACGACCGCATCACCCTTGAACGTTTCGATGCACACTGGAACGGCGCCCCCTACCTTGATAAAGTTATCTTCCGCGTTATTCCCGACAACTCCGTCCGCTTCCTTGAACTGATGTCCGGCAACGTGCACATCTGCCAGTACCCCAACCCCGAAGATGTTGAACTGGCAAAATCCAACCCCAACCTTGCTGTTATCACTCAGCCCGGCATGAACGTCGGCTACCTTTCCTTCAACCATACCAAGGAACTGTGGCAGGACCCGCGCATTCGCCGTGCTATTGCACATGCTGTGAACAAGCAGGCAATCGTGGATAACATTTACTACGGCATGGGTGTTCCCGCAGTTAACACCATTCCTCCCACCCTGTGGGGCTACAACGACGAGCTGACCGGACACGAGTACAACCCTGAAAAAGCTCGCCAGCTGCTGAAAGAAGCTGATTTTGAAGGCAAGCTGAAAGCTGCGGGTCAGGACAAAATCACCCTGTGGTGCATGCCTGTTGCACGTCCCTACAACCCCAGCGGCATGAAAGTCGGCGAAGCCATTCAGGCTGACCTGAAGGCTGTCGGCATCAATGTGGAGCTGGTAACCATGGAATGGGGAACCTACCTGAAAAAGCAGCGCACTCAGGACCCTGCCATGGACCTGTTCCAGCTTGGCTGGACCGGTGACAACGGTGACCCTGACAACTTCCTTGCCATCCTTCTGGACGGCCTTGCAGACCCCAACGTCCGCACCCAGTGGAAAAACGAAGAATACCACGAGCTGATGGTAGCCGGTAAGCGCACCACCGATCAGGCAAAGCGCGCCGAAATCTACAAAAAGGCTCAGGCTCTCATCCATCAGGACGTGCCCATGATCAACATGGCTCACTCCATTGTGGCTCAGCCCCAGCACAAGCGTGTGCAGGACTTCAAGCTGCATCCCACAACCAGCGTGTACCTGCACAAGGTATGGATGAAGTAACCCCAGCTTAGACAGTCAGTTATAAACTACCACCGGCAGGGGCGCGAAAACGCCCCTGCCGTCGTATTCAACGGGAAGAGCATTGTTACAATTTTTAATCAGACGACTACTGCAGGTTATACCGACGGTACTAGGCATATCGGTGCTGGTCTTTTTCATGATCCACCTTGTGCCCGGCGACCCCGCAGAAATGATGCTGGGCGAACGCGCCAACGAAAAAGCCCTTACGGAACTGCGCCAACAGCTGGGCCTTGATAAGCCGCTGTATGTACAGTACGGCCTTTTTATGGGCAGACTTGTTCAGGGCGACCTTGGCCGTGCGCTACGTACCAACGAAAAAATCACCACGGAAATAGCTACACACTTTCCTGCCACGCTGGAGCTGGCGCTGGTAGCCATCACTTTTGCGGTGGTGCTGGGTATGCTTGCGGGCATTGTATCCGCAACACGCCAGTATTCCCTGTTTGACTACGGCTCCATGGTGCTTTCACTCATCGGCGTTTCCATGCCTATTTTCTGGCTAGGGCTGGTGCTGATGATTATTTTTTCAGTCAATCTGGGCTGGCTGCCGCTATCAGGCAGGCTATCATACGATATCACTCTGGAAAGTATCACAGGCCTGTATCTTGTAGACTCGATACTTCAGGGCAACTGGACGGCGTTCAAGGATGCGCTGCACCACATCATCATGCCTGCATTTACGCTGAGCACCATCCCCATGGCGATCATCGCCCGCATGACCCGTTCCAGTATGCTGGAAGTTCTTCGTCAGGATTACATCCGCACCGCAAAGGCAAAAGGCCTTGCCCCTCGCGTGGTACATTATAAGCACGCGTTGCGTAACGCACTAATTCCCATTGTCACCATCATCGGCCTGCAGTTCAGCATTCTGCTGGGCGGCGCCATTCTTACCGAAACCATCTTTGCATGGCCCGGTATCGGCTCGTGGCTGCTGAACGCGGTCTACGCGCGAGACTTCAACGCGGTTCAGGGCGGCACAATGCTTATCGCCACGTTATTCGTGCTTATCAACGTGCTTGTAGACCTGCTGTATGCGGTCATCAACCCGAGGATCAAGGTGTAGTCATGTCGCAGGCACTTACTGAAAATACGACCGTACAGGAAGAAAAGTCCCATTCCCCCATAGTGGAAGCCATGCTGCGGTTGCACAAAAACCGCACCGCCATGGCCGGACTGATTATCGTAGGATTCTTTATTTTTCTGGCACTGCTCGGACCGTTTATCGCTCCGCATGACCCGCTGGAACAATCGCTGTATTCCAAACTCAAACCACCTGTCTGGGACGCTAAAGGCAGCATCACGCACTTTCTGGGTACCGACGATTTTGGACGCGACCTGCTTTCGCGCCTGATCTACGGCGCACAGATTTCCATGCTTGTGGGCGTGGTATCAGTCTCCATCTCGCTCTTTTTCGGCACTATTGCCGGAGCCATAGCGGGCTTCTATCGCGGCTGGACTGATATTGTCATCATGCGCATCATGGATATCCTGCTGGCCTTTCCCAGCATCCTGCTGGCCATTGTCATTGTTGCGTTTCTGGGCCCCAGTCTGGAAAATGCCATGATTGCCATCGGGGTGGTTTCCATACCGCGATACGCACGAATCGTGCGCGGCAGCGTGCTGGAAGAATACTCGAAAGACTATGTGCAGGCGGCAAGGGCACTTGGTGCATCCGACATGCGGCTTATCTTCCAGCATATCCTGCCCAACTGTCTTGCCCCGCTGATAGTCCAGACCACACTCGGCTTTGCATCCGCCATTCTGGAAGCGGCAGCGCTCAGCTTCCTCGGTCTTGGCGCACAGCCGCCCACTCCGGAATGGGGTGCCATGCTGGCTGGCGGACGTGCGCTTATTCTGCGCGCATGGTGGGTTGTCACCTTCCCCGGCATTACCATTCTGCTGGCGGTATTGGGCTTTAACCTGCTGGGTGACGGCCTGCGTGATGCACTTGATCCCAGACTGCGCGACTAGGGGGAACTATGACAAAACCGCTTCTTTCCGTCGAAGGACTTTCGACGTACTTTTATACAGACAGGGGCATAGCCAAAGCTGTCGGTGATGTGAGCTACTCCATCAATCCCGGTGAAACACTGGGGGTTGTTGGTGAATCCGGTTGTGGCAAAAGCGTAACCGCACTTTCCGTTATGCGCCTTATCCCCGAACCGCCCGGCCGCATTGTTTCCGGGAAAATCATGTTTGACGGCACCGACCTGCTGACGCTTTCTGAAAAACAGATGCGGACAGTGCGCGGCAACAAGATTTCCATGATCTTTCAGGAGCCCATGACATCGTTGAATCCGGTGTTCCGCGTGGGCGACCAGATTGCGGAAACGCTTATCCTGCACGAAAACATCAGTAAAAAAGCTGCGCACGACAGAGCCATTGAGCTTTTGCAGCAGGTAGGTATCCCCTCTCCCGAATCACGGGTTGAGGACTATCCTCACCAGATGAGCGGCGGTATGCGCCAGCGCGTTATGATTGCCATGGCGCTTGCGTGCAGCCCGAAGCTGATCATTGCAGACGAACCGACTACAGCGCTGGACGTAACCATTCAGGCTCAAATTCTGGAACTGATGGACAACCTGCGTGAAAAAACAGGCACGGCTATCCAGCTTATCACGCATGACTTGGGTGTAATCGCCGAAACAGCCCAGAAGGTTGTGGTCATGTATGCAGGCAGGGTTGTGGAGCAGGCAGATGTGCGCGAACTCTTCAACAACCCGCTCCATCCGTATACACGCGGACTGATGCGCTCCATCCCCGGACTTGGTGCCCATGCGGATAAAGAGCGGCTGGAAACAATTCCCGGAATGGTTCCATCATTGCTCAATCTGCCTCAGGGCTGCCGTTTCCACGACCGGTGCAGACATGCATTCGATCGTTGCCGTCTGGAGGAGCCGCAGCTTGACCCCGCAGCCGACGGTCACCTTGTCCGTTGCTGGTTGTGTCAGGAGTAGTCTTTCCGCCGGCTAGCCATGCCGGCCCCCGTGTCATTCAGGAGAAAACATGGCCAACAATAATCTGGGCGGCAGTTCGCCGGAAACACTGGTAGAACTGCACGGCCTGCGTAAATATTATGAAGTGAAAGGCAGTCTGAAACGTGCAGGCGGCTTTGTAAAAGCTGTGGACGGAGTTGATCTGGACATCATCCGTGGAGAAACTCTGGGCCTTGTGGGAGAATCCGGCTGCGGCAAGTCCACACTGGGCCGCGCAATCCTGCGGCTGGAAGAACCCACCGCCGGTGCCGTAACCTTTGACGGAACAGACATTCTGGGTCTGGGCCGTAAAGAGATGATTCCGCTGCGTGCGCGTATGCAGATTATCTTTCAGGACCCGTATTCATCGCTAAACCCGCGCCAGACCGTCGGTCAGATCATCGGCGAGGGGCTGCTCATCCACGGCATGGGCAACAAGGCAGAGCGCCTTGACCGCGTTCGTTATCTGATGGACAAGGTAGGCCTCCGCCCCGGGCACATCCGCCGCTACCCGCACGAGTTCTCCGGTGGTCAACGCCAGAGAATAGGTGTGGCGCGGGCACTTGCTCTGCAGCCGGAACTTATCATCTGCGACGAGCCAGTCTCTGCGCTGGACGTTTCCATTCAGGCTCAGGTTATCAACCTGCTGATGGACCTGCAGGATGAGTTCAATCTGACATACCTGTTTGTTTCCCACGACCTTAGCGTTGTAAAGCATATCAGCGACCGTGTGGCTGTAATGTATCTGGGCAGAATTGTGGAGCTGGCAGACAAGCATGAGCTGTACGCCAATCCCAGTCACCCTTATACCCGCATCCTGCTGAGCGCGGCCCCTGTGGCAGACGTTAACGTAACGCCTGCCCGTGAAGGGCTGAAGGGCGAACTGCCCACCCCGCTTAATTCGCCTGCGGGGTGTCATTTCCACCCCCGCTGCCCCGATGCTATGGAAAAGTGCAGCCAGAAAACTCCCGCACTCAGCACTCTGGAAAACGGGCACAAGGTCCGCTGCTTCCTGTATTCGGACGAAACTATCGACTAATAAAACAAGCACACAGAATACAGAACGGCCCCGTACATACGGGGCCGTTTTTGCTTAAGCCAGCGCTTCTTCCTTTCTTGATTTCTTTGTCTTCACCTACTGCACCGCTTTCGCGTTTTCGACGCCAGGCCCACTCTTTGGCAATTATATAGCAGGGCGAAATACTACCCTGATAAGACTATAACATTTTTCCACTGATACCTCATCTCATACTGTCCGCCCCTGACAAACGGAACTCTCCGCAAGGGGGTGAAATAAAGACAAGTCAGTAGCCAATCAACAAAGCGTAGTTTCTATCTTTATTGAACGCGGCCGCCAGCAACTGCACTTGCTTCTGTTACTTTCCAGTGACCCAGCCAACTACAATAGCGCATCTGCTTTTTATATATAATAAAAAAACATTTACCACACTTCCAGTATCATTTTCTGCCCGTTCACGCCCTGAGATGACGTTGCCCTCATCCGAGGCCGCTGTCATCTGTTTGCCTATCAAATATATCGTCCTTGAAAACGAAGTAATTGAATAAGGTCAAGCCGCCGCAATTATTGGCGCATAACCATGCGTATGCCGAGGAATGCACACGGTTCCCTTCCCTTTCCCGATTTTCTGCTACAATGACACCTTGCACCTTGACTGCAACAGAACAATATCTATGTTTAAAAGCAAGGTAAAACAGACATCATGAATAACATCAAGTATACAAAACTGATTTGAACATACAATATTAGAAATAGTAGAAACATATTTCATTCTATATTTATTACAATTGGCACATGAGCCTGACATAAAAAACAGACTCTTTTCATTATCATTTAACAGAATGGAGTTAGTTAGATGTTCAAATCACTTTCCACAATCTGCATGTTGACCCTTGCGCTTATCATTATTTTTTCAGCACCAACCAAAGCAGACTTTACCGGTCCCGGAAGCACCCCGCCCGTAAAAACCGTGGCGCAGGCAGAAAAAGCAGCAGATAACACCCCCTGCGTCCTTCAAGGACAAATCATTGAAAAGCTGCAAAGCGCCAACGACAAGTACACCTTTCAAGACAGCACCGGCAAAATCACGGTAGAAATAAACCATAACATGTTTGCCGGACAGGAAGTAACTCCGCAAACCACTGTCCGCCTTTTCGGTGAAGTAGATAACGACACATTTGAAGAACTCTCTATCGAAGTAAGCCGCCTTGAAGTGCTTTAGCGCATGGTGAGACGGCACATGAGGAGTTCTTGACGTATCCGGCAAAACTGCCGTTAACGATCACGAAGGAATATCAGACCCTTAGGCTCGGCTTTCCGACATGGCGCAGATGACACGCCAGTCGCACCGGATGCCCCTTAATCCACAACGAGGGCGGCTTGGGCTTATCCCCATGCTGCCTTTTCAATGAGCACCTGTTTGTTCTTCTTCCCGCAACACACCGCACAGCACGGCACCGGCGCACTTCTGACGCACCCCGCAAAGGCTTTGTGCCCACTTTCTACCAGACTTCACAACACAATAAAAATATCTTCATATGTTGCAACGACACATAGCGTTACCGGAAGCTCTTTTTCACAACCTTTCACTACAGTCCAAAAAGGTACCCCCCAGCATAGCTGGGGGTTCTTCATATGCGCCTATAAGGCTTTCTTACTAGCAGCGCCCTAGCAGGCGCACGTTCGTCTGGCATCTGCATCTCTGTTACTTGCGACCCGTAAACGGGTTTCCAGAATATGGAAGAGATAATTGATCACCAAGCTTATCATGCTCAAGTTGGTGCCTAATGTAATCTTGTATCTTTGCCTTATTTTTTCCAACTGTATCTACGTAATATCCACGGCACC